>NZ_JBMDKE010000043.1:0-61477 GCF_057809555.1 Niveispirillum sp. FG156
AGCGGCTCGCCATGCCCGATGGGTCGGTCGCGGTCTTCAGGCGGCCATAGGCGTCATAGGTGAAAGTCGTGGTGGGCCGGCGCGCGGTGGCCTCACCCCAGGGCGTGATGGCGGGCTGTTCCAGCTTGCTCAGCAGGCCCGTCGCGGGGCTGTAGGTCAGGTCAGTGACGGCGCCGCGCGCATCGGTCACCCGCTTGGGCTTGTTCCAGGTGCCATCCCATTCGGCCCGGACCGTGGTCACGGCCAGGGGAGAGCCGGGGCGGGCCACGCGGGTCATGCTGGTCGGGTTATTGCGCTTGTCATAGGTCAGGCGCTGCTTCTCCCCCATCGGGTAGAGATATTCCACCACCCGGCCCCGCCCGTCAGGCGTCAGCGCCGTGATGCGCCCCAGCTCGTCCACCACCTGCCGCAGGCGGCCATCGGTGTCGTAGCGCGCCGTGTAGCGCCCGCCCAGCGGATCGGTCCGCACCCCGCCCAGGCCGGCGGCATAGGCAAAGGTCCAGGGGCCGCGCGTGGCCGGCTCGGCCACCGCCTGCGCATCCTCCACCGTCGCCACACGACCCAGCGCGTCGTACCCCCAGCGCAGGAAGGGCGTGTTGAGGTCAAGGGGGCGGTAGGCCTCCGTCAACCGGTACTGGTCATTCACCACACCGGCACGGAATTCATAGGTCTTGCCGTCCACGCCGGTGTGGTTCCAGCCCAAACCGGTCGTGATGCTGACGGCGCGGCGATCCGTATTGCCGACGGGCAGGCCATTGTTGAACCCGTCCAGGCCGGAGCGCACGAAATCGATGCGCCGGCCCAGATTGTTCGACACCGACAGCAGGTGCTGCTGCTGCCCCGGCGTGGCATCATAGGTCAGGTCGAGCGCGACGCCCTGTTTCAGCTCCCAGCGCGCCAGCCGGAAACCCTGCTGCACGAAGCAGCCGTAATATTCGGACGTGTCGGTGACATAGGCATGGTCGAAATGCTGCTTGTCGCCATTGGGGCTGGTCACCGTCAGGCGCAGGCCCCGGTAATCCCAGCCCCGGTTCTGCGGCAGGGTGGCCCCGGAACCGCCGGCGCCCGACAGGATGCAGGAACTTTCGATATAGGGTTTGCGCCAACCGGGGTTGGTGCTGCTGCCCGCGGTCACGCTCAGGGTCGTCGGCCCGCCGCCGGGGCTGACCCAGCTGCCATTGGCCAGACGCACGAATTGCTGGGTGCTGCTGCCCACCGTCACGGTGGCGACATTGCCGGCCAGCGTCTCCAGCCACCAGGATGCGGCCAGGGCGGCGGCGGCCTCACGCTGGGGCGATGGATCGGCGCGGTAGATGTCCTGCAGGGCCAGGAAGGCCGTGACGGTCCCCGCCGTGGCGCGCAGGTCGCCCGTGCCCATGGTTTCGGCGACCGAGGAGGAGATGCTGGCCGAGCTGGTCCAGTTGGTGGTCCAGGGTGTCTGCGGCTGATAGGGGGATTGCGGGGTCGACCCCAGCTGTTCACGCTGTCCGCCGCGCCAGATCAGGCTGGCCGACAGCTGATAGGGGAATTTGCCGCTGCCGACCGTCAGGCCCACGGGGCTCTGATAGGTCAGCTTGCCGGATTTCAGATCGACGCCGCGGTCCGATGACCGGTCGGCAAATTTGGCCTTCAGGATGTCGGCGGCTGTGGAGGGGTCGTATTGCGCCTTCTGGAAGGACTGGATGCCCGCACCGCCACCCTTGGCCAGGGCCCCCATGGGGTTGAAATTCACCGCGACATGCGCGATGGCCACCGGATCGCCGGCGCTGTCATACTTGGTGGCGACCAGGGCGCCGCCGCGCGCCCGGCTGACGCCGCGCGAATAGGTGACATAGTTGCCGCCCCCGACATCCGGTGTGGCGTGGCGCGTGATATTGCCCATACGCGCGCCCGGCCCCAGGAAACTTTCCGCCGAGGTGACGATGGTGTAGCCGGCATTGGCATAGGCGGCCACGGCATTGACCAGCCTGAGCTTGAAGACGTCGTCGCCCCAGAGCTGCCCCACCGGATAGATGGAGCCGCCGGAGCCAAGATTGCCGACCTGGCCGGCGGGCAACTCGCTTTGCCCCTCCGTCACCGTCAAACTGCCCGCGGCAGCGGCGTTGGCGGCACTGTACTGGTAAAAGCGGCGGGGGCCGGCGCTGGTCCAGGTCGTGGCATTGACCTTGATGGCCGGATCGGTATTCAGGGCGGGGTCGGACCCGGTATAGCCCGTGGAAGGCTTATTGGCCCAGGCCATGCGGGTGGTGGTGGAAACGGCATCTGGCGTATCGGCGGCCTCCACCGGGACCTGACCCTCCAGTGCCTCGCCCGTATGCGCGATGGCCAGAAGGCCCGCGCGCCGCGCGACCGTATCGGCTGTGCGGCTGGTCAGGCTGATGGCGCTGTCAATGTCGATGCGGTCGAAACTGTCGGCGATGGTGTAGAACCACTGGCTGGTGCCGGCGCTGTCGCCCTGCGACGCCTTGATCCGGTCGATGGCGCCCAGCTTGATGTCCGCCGCCACCACGCCCAGGGAATGGTGCTGCACAAAATGCGCGTCGGCCAGCGTCGCATGCAGGCGCGCCGCCGTTCCCGACTGGGCCAGCCACGCCCCGGCCATCTGCTCGCGCCGGGCGTCGCCGATGGTGGACATGTAGGGGCTGCAGGTCGGTTCCTGCTGACTGTCGAAATCGTCACAGCCGCGCGACGTGCTGTTGGTCGCCGGTGACAGCCGGTCCAGGCGCGATCCCCAGCGGGTCGTGGTCTGCGGTCCCGTCCAGCCCCAGCCATTGACGATGGCGACGGGCAGCGTCAGGTCCACGGCCTTGGTCACCTGCGCATCCATATAGGCGCCGGCCAGGGCGGCATAGGGATGGTTGGCCGTCAGCAGGATGCGGGTGGCGCGCCCATCGCGAACCTCCTGCGCCACTTCGCCCCGAACCAGATCGATATCGCCGATATCCTCGCCCCGCAGGCGCAGGGTGGCAACCAGCTTGTTCAGGCCGCTATCGGGATTGCCGCTGGTATGGGTGCTGGGCGCGGCGGCCTCGATCCGGTTGAAATTATTGTCCAGCACCAGCTTGTGCGCCGCAATCCGGTCGGCGAACAGGTCGCTGGCCAGAAGCTGGATATCCTCGATCAGACCGGATAGGCGGTTGACCTTGGTGAAACGCACCTCCACGCGCAACTTCGTCCGGTAGGCGTCGGGGATGTTGTCCCAGGTGGCGTCGACATTGCCCCGGGCCGGGCCGCCGGCATCGGTGCCGGCCTGGATCTCCGGCTCGTTGATCAGATCGGACAGACGGCCCGCCGGTGCATCATCCTTCAGCAGGGCGCTGTCGATATGGGACAGCAATGTCGCGGTGCGCGTGTCCAGGGTGCCGTTCAGCGCCGTGCCCTGCAGGTCGCGCACATAGGGCACACCCGACGCCGTGCCGCTCTCCATCCCGCCGGTGGCCGCCGTCAGGGCGGAGCCGGCGGTGTAGCCGGCCTTGCCGGCCACCGAATCGCTGCCGGACCGGGCATAGGTCTTGACGCTGGGGTCCAGGAGGACGGGCTGTCCGTTGACGGTTGCCTGCACCCAGACATGGCTCATCACCACCTGGCTGACCGTGCCCGCATAGGCGCAGTCGGCCTTGGTCTCGCCATTGATACGGGCGGGGATGCCGCCGCTGGACAGAAGCTGGCAGGCGGCCTTGGCGCTGCTGATGCCCGTCCAGGCCTGAAACTGCGCGCCGGTCAGGGTCAGCCGGCCCAGCTGATAGCGCCCGGTGGTGTTGCCGGCGGCCTTCAGCAGCTCCACCAGCAGCTGCGCCTGGTCAAACACCGTGCCCGCCCGGTCGATCAGCGCGCCATGCGCGCCACGCCCCAGGCCATAGGCCCAGACCATGTCGACATTGTCGCGCACAAAGGCGGAAAGCTTGACCGGATCGGAACCATAGGCCGCGACGGCACCCCGGAAATCAGCATCGGGAAGGGCAAACGTATCCGCCGTAGAAACCGTCCCCAACGGTGCGAAATAGGCCAGAGCCTGCTCCGGAGAAACCAACGGCGCCGTCCCAATCCGAACCGCCGCCGGCTCCTCCGCGCTGCTTTGCGCCAAGGCCGGGGCCGGGGCGCCACAAAGGATGGCGAGGCTGATGACGGTGCGCGCCGTGGTTTGAAAATCCATGGAAATCACGCCCTTCAGCTCTCATAAAGTTATATGATATTTGCATACTGGATTCTTTTTCCGCTTGGCAAGCGGTGATTTTGTATTCACTATCGATTTCCAATCGTCGTAGCTCGAAGAGTTCGGCGTTCTCGAGGTTATTCTGTAGTAATTCCCCGATATATTTAGAAGTTTATAGGAATTTCTAAAGAATTCTGGGGTATGTTTTGTTGTGTGAAGGGATGGGGCGGTTATGGATTCTAGAGATGGTGGAGGTAAATGACTTGCAACACCTTTGCATTGTCTTTTTTGCCGTATCGCGCACCCGCCATTGCCAGTCGGGCCGCAATCATCCCCGCTGATCCTGATCAGTGCCCTCTACTCTTACGACGTATAAGGGGTGATTGAGGTTTGCCACCTCTGTGACGGCATCATCACCTGCCGCATTGATGTCGCTGGCAACCCCAGGACCTTGAACGTCTACATCTGAATGCCGGTCAGGCGTCCGGGGCGCAAACAACCCCGGATGGTCCTGATGCCCCATTGACGGGGCGCAAGGTTTCTCTTTTGGCGCTGTCCTTACCGATGCGCCATGGCTGACACGCCCGCGAGGGCGGGCAGCCGCCAGTACGCAGTATCTGTGCAACCAGTTTTAGAGTGAGAAACAGACATGGCCCAGTATCGCGAGGGTGCTGTAAATCTCCTTTTCGGTGAGACGGTTGTCTCCGGTGCCGGCACGCGCTGGCTGGCCAATGTGAAGACTGGCGACATGCTGCTGATCGGGTCCAATGGTCCGTCGGCCTTTGTGGCTTCGGTCCTTTCCGATACGGAGCTTCTGCTGGAGCAGGGCTGGTCGGGGCCCGACGCCACCGGCGCCGTCTATGCCATCCACCGCGATTTCGATCCGACAACGGGCGCGCCCCTTATGGCGCCGGGCGATACGGCCCTGCACATCATCTTCAATCGTGCCGTCAGCCGTCTTTCGGTACAGACCGGTGTGGCCATTGCCGGCAGTGAGGCGGCGCAACAGGCCATCACCGCGCGTGTAGCGGCGGAAGCAGCGGCAGCGGCAGCCACAACCGCCAGCGCAGAGGCCAATGACGCGCGGGAGGCGGCGGAAACCGCCGCCCAGACCGTGGCGACCGATGCGGCGGCGGCCTCTGCGGCGGCGGCGGCGGTTGCGGCTGATGCCGCCAGCGCCAGTGGCAATGCCGCCGCCGCCGCGGCCAGCGCCGCAACAGCCGGTACCGGGGCTGCGACGGCGACGAGCGCTGCGGGGAATGCCGTGGCTGCCAGGACGGCTGCAGAGGGTGCGGCGGCACAGGCGCAGAACTGGGCCGTCAAGATGGATGGCCCCGTGACCGGGGATCAGTATTCGGCCCGCAAGCATGCTGCCGATGCGGCAGGGTCGTCGACGGCGGCGGGTGCGTCTGCCGCTGCGGCGGGGAGCAGCGCCGGTCAGGCCGCTGCGGCGGCGGCCAGCGCCCAGGATTCCATGGGCGATGCGGTCGAAGCCCGTGACCTTGCACAGACGGCGGCATCCGCCGCTGCGACGGCGCGGGATGGCGCCCAGACAGCGGCGACGGCGGCGGCACAGGACGCGACCGATGCCGCCACTGCCGCCACCGCGGCCGGTACGGCGAAGGATACGGCTGTTGCCAGCAGCGGTACGGCAACAGCGGCGGCCAGCGCTGCCGCCGCTTCGGCCACCGCCGCAGGGGGCAGTGCCGGTCAAGCCCAGGATGCGGCCACCACTGCAACCCAGGCAGCAGGCGACACGGATGAGGCCCGTGATGCGGCGACGGCGGCAGCCACCGCCGCAGCCCAGGATGCAGCCGACGCCGCCACCGCCGCTGTTACCGCCGGCGGTGCGAAGGATGATGCCGTCACGGCGGCAGCGGCGGCGCAATCGGACGCGGCGGACGCCCTGGCCGCCCGCAATCTGGCCCAGGCCTGGGCCGTCAGTCCGGAAAACACCGCCATACCGCAATATCCCGGCAATTACTCCGCCCTGCACTGGGCCAAGAAGGCAGCCGATTCTGCAACCGAAGCGGCGGAGATTGTCGCCGGCAATAATTTCGGCGTCATTGGCGATGGCGGCAGCGCACAGTTCACCGCCGGTGGTCCGGGAGCGACGCTGAATTTCGTGGCGGGCGCCGGTGTGCAGCTTGGCTTCAATGCCGGCACGCGGGCCGTCAGCATCGCTGCCGCCGAAACCGCCGTTGCCCCCGGCAGCTATGGCAGCGCCACCCAGGCCCCGACCTTCACCGTGGATGCCAGAGGTCGTCTTACCGCCGCCGGCAATGTCACGGTCGCGCCTGTCTGGAGTTCGATCTCCGCCAAGCCGACGACGCTGTCCGGATATGGCATCACCGACGCCATGCCCGCCACCGGGGGCACCTTTACCGGCAATGTCAAAATACGCGGGACCGATCCCTATTTCATTCTGGACGATAGCGACTATACAGACGCCAACGGTCTTTTCGCACTGCGCACGAACAACAACAATTTGATGATCGTGAAGAATACGGCGGCTGGCCGGGATTTTTCCACGTCATCGACGCTGCTGCTCTACAATGCCGCTTCGGGAAACTGGAGTGCCGGTGCCGCACAGTTCAGTGCCGGCAGCCTCGCCGCCACTGCGGCAACGGGGACCGCCCCTCTCACGGTGACCTCCACAACGCTGGTCAATAACCTGAATGCTGACTTGCTGGACGGGCTGCACGCGGCAACGGATGCCACTGCGTCGACAGTGGCTGCGCGTGATAACACCGGCACACTGAAAGCAAATCGATATCGTACAGGCCCACAGACTACAGTTCCGGGTGTCGGTACGTTTACGTTAACTGCCAGTACTGGAGTCATGGAGTTCTCTGAGGCTCAGTCCCTGGAGCCGGGAGATGTGATAATCGGGTATCGTGTTTCTAACGGTACTTATTCACATTTTTTGATCGCAGGGGGTTCTGGCACCACGTATTACCGTAACTCGGTGAATGGGGCGAGTACGACAGTTATTGTCTTCGATAGTTTTACCATTGTTAAACCATCCCTGGCACTGGAGGGTTTAAACTCCGGTTTGACCCCCAGTGCGGGGGCCGGTTCACGCCTTATGTATGACCCATCATATAGCGTTCTGAGGATTGGGGGGGCAAACGCCAGGAATTCTTTTACTGGCCACACTGGTCTTGCTTGCTATGGCACGGACGATGGCAGTCTGGCGCCCATGGTAGTACTTGGCGCAGCCAACAGCACTGTGCTGCCGCAGGCACCTCGTGTTGTCATGTCTCGACATCGTGGGCCTGCAAGTTCGCCCTCTCCGGTTCTTGGTGATGACACGGTTGGCTTTCTGCATATGACCGGGGCGGTTCCTGCGGGCACAGGTGTTGGTTTTGCGGATTTCCTGAAAATCCAGACAAATGTCTCATATAATGCTAATACTACCAAGTATGCGTCTTCAATTTTCTTTATAGGGTTGGATGGAAAGCAGGAGAATCACTTCTTTTTACAGTCCTATGCCGGCAATGTATACTTGAACGCTGGCAAGGACTGGAACGGGGACCCCGCTGCATTTCAATTTGGTGCGCATTTGCCGAATGGAATCGGCCCTCTTGCGCGGCTTGATCATAGCTCAACATATTTCAAAGCCAGAAGCTTCTCTGTATCCAGCTACGATACCGCTGTGTCCACCTTCTTCAAGGTGTCACATTATGGCGCCGCAGGTACCTGCGCGCAGATGACCTTGGCAAGCGGGCGAGGGACGCACGACGCAGGTCTGTACCCGCAAGCTTCCGACACTCTGGGTCAGATCGAGTTTTCCGGTTACGCCGAAAATGTCGGTTACGAGCTTCGTGGTGCATCGATCCAGGCTATCGCCGCCGCGAACTGGTCGCCCACTGTCCGCACCGCCGATTTGGCGTTTTCGACTGTCAGCGGCACCACGACAAATGAAGGCATGCGCCTGAGTTCAGGCGGGAAGCTCGGTATTGGCACTGCAACGCCGCAATCTATTTTGCATGTAAGTAAAGGTGCAGAAACAGTTCCAGGTTCTGGCAGCGCCGGCTTGCCGCTGCACCCCGACACGGCGGCGGTGATTGCAAGCGGAAATAATGGTGCAAGATTCGCAACCTATGCTGCAGGCTCGTCGAGTGGCGGGTTGTTTATGGGCTACGCGGGCAATTCCCTGTCTTCGCCGACATTCCCGCCTGCTGACGCGAGTTTGGGGTCAATTGTTTGGACCGGTTGGGCTGAGAACTGGTCCACTGGTGCCAACATCAACGTGCGGGCGGACACGACCTGGTCGTCTTCCAACCGTCCCACACGCATGGAATTCCGCGTGTCTGATGCGGACGGTTCTGTAAAAGAGCGTTTTCGGATTAAACCCAACGGTTCCATTTCTAATGGTGCTGATGCGGTCAATCTGTTCAATCCGAACGGCCATCTGACACCGCGCCCCTACACCGTTTCTGCGCTCCCGGATATCACTCCGACTGCCGCGGGTGAGCTTGTATATGTCACCGACGCTGATGGCGGCAGCGTCCCCGCATTCTGGAATGGCACAAACTGGGCGCGAACCAGTGATCTGAGTGATGTCACCGCCGCTCCTGCCTCTGGCGGTGGGGGGGCGCTGCAACTTGTCGAAGTGGTGACCGTGTCTTCCGCCGTCAGCTATGTCAGCTTCACTCAGATGACGGAAAACCCTGGGATCTACCATGTCGAGTTTACGAACGCGCAGTGCAGCAGTGGGAATTTAGCGGTTCAATTGAGTATTGGCGATCAATGGGAGAATTCAGCATTTTACGCCTATAGAATGGAATCTCTGGTCATTACTGATGCAGGCCCGAATAGCATGTACTTTGCTGAACAGGATTATATTTCCTTGAATACTGATGGAACCCTTATGTCGTCAGGTACAGTGAAATTGGTAAGGTCTACGGAATGGATTCCTGACATAGATAGTAACCGATCCATATTGTCTGAAGTCGTAAATGAAGAAGGTGCGTTTGCCGGCGCGCCCATGAAATGGAACTGCTGGGGTCTTTTAAGCAGCACGCGCCAGCAGGCATTGGAAAATATCCGGTTCCTATCATCAGATGGCGGAACAATTACCGGAGGCACGTTTAGGCTTTATAAAAAGCAAATAAGTCTATGAAATTAGAACGCATAAAATCCAGAACCATTCTCCCCTATTATGGTGAAAGTCGGTTCTGTGCGTATGTCGTACTGGGATTTGTTTAGCCGACATCTCCCAGTTTTCTTTGAAGGCGAGTGCATGTTGCATTTGCATTAAAAATTTCAGAAACCCCACCCCTCAAGGATCATGGAGGTTATCTTGGCACGTTCCCTGATTATTGGACTGGCTGCGCTGTTCTGCCTGACGGCTGCGCCGGCCTTGGGCCAATCAGCGCCTCAGGTTTCCTACAAGTATGACGCTCTGGGCCGCCTGATCGAGGTGCGCTACCCCAATGGCCGGGTGATTACCTACACCTACGACGCCGCTGGTAACCGTCAGCAGGTCGTTGTCGGCGGCTGATCTGCCACAACGGATGCCCGTTCCCCTCCATTGCAAGGTCGCCCCTGAATGTCTGCAAACAGGTTGCAAGGTTTCCCAGCCGGAGAGCTGCCGCTGGCCGCATTGCTGGCACAGTTGCCCGCAGCTGTTGGCGGTCAGGCGAACATCACCCTCCCGGCTCTGTTCGCGGCGATGGTGCAGGACCCTGCGGCGGATCAGGCCTTTGCAGGGCCGGAGGGTGAGTATTTCATTCAGGCCCTGAACGGCGTGACCGTGGTTGCCGCTATCGCGCCCGACACCTTTGCCCCGGTTCATGCGGCGGCCTTTGCGGGGGCGACCGGTCCGGTGCTTGTCGCGCTGTCCTGCCGCGACCCGCTGATGACGGCGCTGACCGGTACGGGCAAGGCCCGGCCGGACATCGCCGCCGCCGATCTGGGCATCGCGAGCCTGTCGGGCCGGGCCGCCGCCCATGCCCTGATCCAGGGATGCTTTACCCGGCTGTCGGGTTTCGTGCAATCGGTGGCCGCCACCCATGCCGGCCGGCAGGTGGTGTTGACGGGTCACGGGACCGGTGGCTATTTCGCCTTGGCCCTGCGCCATATCCTGGACGCACAGGTTCACCGTGCCTATGCGTTCGATGCCCCGTCCCATGGCCTGCGCGCCGCCTGGCCACCGGCTGGCGGCGATGCGGATGACCGTGTGCTGGAAGTACGCTCGATCGGTGCTGACAGCCGGCACGAGATGGAGCCGGCGCTGGGGCGGCGCCTGCTGGTTGACGGGGCCAGTTTCGGTTTCCATGTTCCGGGCCCGCTGGATGCGGGGCCCGGACGCAATACCCGACCTGACCGTGGCTTGCGGCGGCTTGCCGGGGATGCCCGGCCCGAGCCGCTGGTGGCACCGCTATTGAGCCTTGGCGGCGATGCGCCGGGCCAGACGCGGTTGCCTGCGGACCATCCGCGCCGCGACCTGCTGCGGCTGCTGGGTGGGCATCTGGCCCAGACGGGGGAGGCAGGCACGGTCCTGCGCCTGAAACAGCACGATGATGGGGCCGCCCGCATCGACATTCCCGGCGCCGTGGCCGGCGATCAAGCGCCACCGGCCCGTGGCCTGCGTTTTGATTTCGCGGGCAGTATGGCCGTCGGCGGGGTACCGGGCTTTACCCTTCATGCCGGGCAGGGGCGGGTATGGGGGGAGGGGGTATCCACCATCCTGGAGGTTCAGCCGTGGGATGGTGGCGCCTATGCGGCGGATATCGCCGTCGATCCTGCAACGGGACTGTTGAGCGGCAGCCCCGGCAATATCGCCGCCGGCGCCTTGCTGTCGCAGATTTACGGCTTCGGTGACGACCATCCGCTGGTGCCGCTGCCCCCCGCCGTGGCCCCGGCCGAGCAGATTGCCGATGCCTGGCGTCAGCGCGGCGCCTGGATCGATCCCGAACTGGGTGTGACGGCGACGCCGGACCTGTCGCCCGTTCTGTCCGATGGCATGCCGAATGCGCCTTTGTCCGTGCTGGGCATCACGGATGCCGGGCCGGCGGACGCCGTGCGCAGCCTTGTCCGCCGTACGGCGGAGAAAGTGCGTGCGCCGCTGGATGCGCTGTTCGGTCTGGGTGTTGGCGGCTACAGCTATGAAAAGGCCATGGACAAGGGCTATACCGGCACGATGGTGATGCTGACCACCGTCACCACCCTCATGCGTGCGCTGGAGGTGCCGGTGGCGGCAATGCTGCCGCCCCCGGCACTCGCCACGCTGCTGGTCGAGGCTGCATCCCGTTTCGCGGGTGGTCAGCTGGGTGCCGGCGCGCCCGTGTCCGGCACCCAGGCGTGGCAGGATGCGCTGGGGGCCGCCCGCCTTGACGGTGCAGACATCCGCCTGTCGGAATGCTGGCGTGTGGCCGACCCGATGGCACCCGATTCCCGCGCCTGGCCGGCCCTGCTGGCCGCGCTCACCCTGACCACGCGTATCGGGTCAAATCTGGCCGGCCTGGTCGGACTTGCCGCCCAGACGGGGGTGCCGGACCTGCCCTCCGCCACCATCGGCCTCGTCACCCTGGACGGTCCCCGATCAGCGGTCGCCCATACCCTGTCCGCCACCCGCGCTGGCTTTGCGGGGCCGGAGGAACTGCTGACCTGGAAGGCCGCCGCCCTTGCCGATACGGGGCAGCAGTTGGTTACCGCCACCCTGTGCGGCCTGCAGCTGCTGGCGGGAGAGGCCCCCGCCGTGACCCTGGCCCATCAGTCCGCGGCGGATCAGATCACGCTGTCCGGGACGGGGGCCGACCTGTCGGGAACCGATCGGGCCGTCCTGCTGAAGGCCATGGTGAACCGGCTGCTGGCGTCGGTTCGCCAACCGGATGACGCTGCCATCGCCGCCCTGCTGGCGCGCGGCTGGGTGGACTGGCTGATCGCCGCACAGGACCCCGACTTCCGGCAATCCATACCGCGGCAGGAAACGCTCTATCCCTGGTTTGACAGCCTTATGGCGGCCCAGGGGCTGGCAGGCCTGACACCTGTGCGCCGTCCCGTTCTGGGGGGTGATGCCGTCGTGCTGGAGGGTCTGCTGGGGGAACTGCGCCGATTGGCCTCCCGCCTGCTGGCCGCCGGCGGCCTGCCCACCCCCGCCTTCGACGCCCTGGTGGATCTGGCCGATGCGCTGCCGGTCCTGGCCCTGGAGATGCGGATACCGGAAGGCACGCTGCCGGTCCTTCCGGCCACGGGCACGGCCAGCGCCCGTCTGACCCAATGGCTTGATGAGACGGACAGCCTCACCGTCGCCGTCCTGCAATATGCCATCGATACCAGCCCGGTGACCGTACCGTTACCGTCCGGCTTCAAGGCCGAGAGCCAGGCCGCGACCCAGCCGGACGGTACGCTGCTCACCACCATTCTGGTGACCTGGAACCCCCTGGGGCCGGGTCAATCCGCGCTGATTCAATGGCGCCGCCGGGGTGATGCCGACTGGTTCGGCGTCACCATGGACCTGGGTGTCCTGCGTCATGCCATCGGTCCTCTTGTCGCCGGGCAGACATATCAGGTGCGGATGGCGCGCCGTGCCGAGGATCGCCGGCAGTCCCCCTGGACCGCCCCGATTACCATCACCCCGCCCAGCAGCCTGGAGGAGGCGCGCGTCGCCGGCCTGGAACTGGCGGGCCAGGGTTCGGATACCACATGGGAGGGGCGCGACGTCCGGATCAGCTGGCGCGGCGCCTTCCCCGCCGCGACCATTGATCCCGTTAGCGGCCAGGCATCCTCCCCGGACGCCTATCTGCGCGGATATGCCATCCATATCCTGGACGATGCCAGCGGCAGGCTGCTGCGCGAGGAACCGGTGACAATGGTCACCGATTATACCTATCGCTATGACGACAATGTCGCCGACAGCCGTGCCCTTGGTCTTAGCGCCCCTTGCCGCCAGTTGCGTTTCCAGGTCTCGATCGTGCCCAAGGTCGGGCAGGCCTTCGGAACCGCCACGGTCACCGTCACCAATCCGGCCCCGCCAAAGGTGATCGTCGCCGCGCAGGCTGGCCTCGGCATGCTCTCCATCGCCGTCACGCCTGTCGTCGATCTTGATCTCGACGGCTATGCTGTCTGGATCTCCGATCAGCCGGGCTTTGATCCCGCCGAAACCGACCCTGTCTATCGCGGCCCGTCGCCCACCTATATCCAGCGCAATCTCACCATTGGCACATGGTATGTGCGGGCCGTGGCGATCGATGCCTTCCAGCCACGGGAAAGCATCGATCTCGGCAGCCTCGAAATCTCGGACGAGGTGACCGTCGATCTCCGCGACATCACCGTCGACACCACACCTCCTGCCGTGCCGACCGGCCTGACGCTGACAAGCAGCCTCACCACCTCTCCTTCCGGTGAGCAGGGTGTGGTGCTCTTTGCCGATTGGAACCGGAACGAAGAGGAGGATTTCCTTCTCTATGAGATCGAGATCATGGAAGGCGACGGGCCGCCGGTCCCGTTCACCTGTGGCTTGCCTGTCGGCAGCACGCCTCGCTACTGGTGGAATGCCAAGCAGAATACGGCATACACGGTCCGCGTCCGCAGCGTTGACCGCAGCGCCAACAAGTCCCTGTACTGCGCCGACATCCATCACACCACGCCCAAGGATGATGTGCCGCCGGGCGCCGTCTCCGGCTTCACGGCGGAAAGCTCGTTCCGCAGCGTCTTCCTGTCATGGACCAACCCCACTGACGCCGATCTGGCCTTTATCGAGGTATGGTCCGGCAGCAGCGGTGACCTTGACGGCGCCGCCTTCATCGGTTCGGTGAAAGGCGAGGCGTTCGTCGATGCGGGCCTGGATACGGGCTCCACCTATTATTACTGGCTGCGGGCCGTCGATACGTCCGGCAATCACGGTCCCTGGAGCGCCGTTGCCTCCACCACGACCGGGGCGATCAGCAAGGGAGATACCGAACCGGGTCCGCCGGCCATTCCCACGGGCCTGGCCATCACCCAGCAGGGCACGCAGCTGCCCGATGGCACCTATCAGGTCAAACTTCTTATCGACTGGAACGATAATGGCGAGGCTGATTTCTCCCATTATGAGTACCAGTTGGCGCGGCAGAACAAGAGCACGCTGACCTGGGATCCCTACCGCTCCTTTCTGACCGGGATCAGCAAAGCCGAGGCACTGGGCGAGAGCGGTTTCAAGTATCGCGCCCGCGTGCGGGCTTTCGACTTCGTCTCCAATGCCAGCGCATTCACAGCACCGGTCGAGTTCACCGCAACCGGTGATCTGGTTGCTCCGCCGGCACCGACCTGGACCGGAACGCCGGTAACCGCCGGTACCAAGACCATTACCCTGAAATGGGTGAACCCCGCCGTTTCCGACTGGTTTGAAACGGAGATCCATGTCTCGACCAGTGGCACGGTACCTGACAGTGGCGCGGCCCCGACCGTTACACTGACCAGCGACAACTGGGTCTTCGCCACCCCCGCCCTTGGCACCACCTATTATTTCTGGCTCCGGGCCAGGGATGTGTCGGGAAACCTGTCCGGCTTCTCGACCCGGGCTTCGGGTACCACGAACGCCGTCGGCACATTCGACTTCGTGACAGGCAGCGTTTCCGCCAATATCCTGTCAGCCGGCAGCATAAGCACGGGGTTGCTGGAGGTGGCCAATCGCGCCATCACCATCACCAACCTCACCTTCGAGCCCAATGCCCCCACCGCCAACAGCGTTCAGTGGAAGCCGGTCGTTTCCGGCACCTCGCAGGTCGCCTACAAGAATTCCAGCGGTGCCGTGCGCACCCTGACCATCACCGGCGGCAGCCATGCCTGGTCCTCGGGTGTGGCCTATCTCTATCTGTCCGGCCTGGACGAGATGGCGGATGGCGCATCGATCGGCGTTTCCGTCAACACCAGCTATGCCACCGCATCGGCGGCGGGCAATGTGATCCTGGCGACATATGCCGGCAGTGACCGCCTTGTCGCCACCTATGGCACCACCGTGATCACCGGCGACGGGATTCAGACGAATTCCATCAAGGCCAATCATATTACATCCGGCAGCATCCGGACGGTGCTGACCACGACCAGCGAACTGACGGCGGACCTTGTCCGCATCGGCCCCGGCCCCACCGGCGCCGCCGGGCTGAACAGTATCTTCACGCCGGGATCGACGACCATCAATGGCGGGGTGATCGAAACCGGCACCGTCAAGGCCAACGCCCTGGAGGTCCGGTCCCAGAACTACACCACCACCATGGCGATGACGCCGAAATCCGGGGGCGTGTCCGGCAAGCTTTCCTGGTCGGCGGGCTATGTCAATTACGGGGATGGCGCGACAAGTCCCCAGATCCCTGCTTCCTCCACGACGGCGACGGGCTACGTGGCCTGGACCGTCAATGACAGCACCCTGTCCACGGGCCTTTCCGCCTCAACTGCCTTTGGTGCCCCAAACCGGTTCGTGCTGGGTTACTGGGATGCCGCCTTGAACATGTGGTATCCGAAGGCGTCGGCAACCGTCATCAGTGGCGATTACATCCAGACCGGGGCCATTGTAACCAGCCACATGACCGCCGGCACCATCAACGGTGACCGCATTCAGACTGACAGTCTTGACGCAGGGAAGATCAAGGCGGGGACGGTTCTTGCCGGCAACATCACGGTCGACGGAACCGCCATCAGCGAGACGACCAGCCGGGCGGCCAATCCCGCACTGCGCGTCAATGAAGGCTCGACCAACATTCAGCCGGGGAAGATCACCATCTCGGGCACGACGACACTGTCCAGCTGGGCGGCGGGCGGTGACAACACCAAGATTGATGGCGGTCAGATATTCACGAACAGCATCGCGGCGAACAAGCTGACCGTCGGTAATCGCGGTGTGCAGGTTGACCGCCTGGACTTTACAACAAACGGGAACACGATCTCCTGGACTTACGGGCGGCTTGTCTGGGTGGATGATAATGGCGTCACCCGCACCTGCGAAATTCTGCCCGGTTCCCACAATTACTCATCTTCCGGCGGTGACGCCACCTACATCTACTGGACCAAGACGACCGCATCCGAAGCCGGCTTGACCACGACCAAGTCGCCCTCCACGGCGGTTGCCGCGAACACCCTTCTCATCGCAACCTATTATGGTGGGACTAATTACTCCGCCACGATGGGCCGTACCATCATCGATGGCGATTACATCAAGACAGGCACGGTCAAGGCCAACCACATCACGGTAGGTAGCTTGTCTGCAATCAGTGCCAACATGGGTACTGTGACGGCCGGCAGAATCGAGGCTGACGTCGCTTTCCTGGGATCGATAACCGCAAGCCAGATCACCAGCGGCACTTTGGCCCCGGTCCGTATCCCCAACCTGTCGGCCTCCATCATCACGTCCGGCACTCTCGACCCGGTCCGCATTCCCAACCTGTCGGCCTCCGTCATCACATCCGGCACCCTCGACCCGGTCCGCATCCCCAACCTGTCGGCTTCCGTCATCACATCCGGCACCCTCGACCCGGTCCGTATCCCCAGCCTGACGGCGGACAAGATCACTTCCGGCAGTATCCTTGCCACCGATATCAGTATCGGAACCAGCTATCCTGGGTCAGCCCGGTTGTTCCTGCATTCCAATGGGGGAATTCCCGGCGGCCTGCCGCGGATCATTGTTGATGACGAAGGCGGGCAGCGTCGCATCGAACTGGGCCGCCTGGGCCCGAACCCGCCCGATTATGGCCTGGTCATCCGCAGCAGCAGTGGGGACACAATTCTGTCGGCCACAGGCCTGGGGGTCAATACGGTCGCCACAGGCCAAATCGTCCCCGGCTCGGTGACCACCACCACCCAGACCAGCGCCTCGTCCAGCACGCTCTCATCGACCTTTACGACCGTCGTCCACAACACCCTGGTATCCCATGGTGGCAAGATGGTGAAGATCGATATCAGCGGATCGCTTTCCGCCTCTCTGTCCACCGCCAACCCCAATTGCAATATTGCGGTCTACCTGTACCGGGACAGCAGTGTGATCGCGACCTGGGGCGGTGTTATCAATGCGCAACTGCCCGCCAACGAAACCAACTGGGGGGTGGGCACCGCCCTTGGCCTGACCTATGTGGACACGGCCCCGCCGGGCAGCAGCAGCAACTATTCGCTGGTCATCGGTCGTTCCGGCGGTGCCGGTGGTAATGCAAATTCCTGCCGTCTGACCCTGACGGTTCTGAGAACGGAGGCCTGATATGGACGGCGTACAGGATGCCCCCATCAACGAGACATCCCTGGGCCCGTCGGACATGCCCGTCCCTGTCCGGGCCCATTTCGCGCATTACGACCCGCAAACGGGCAGGATCGTCCAGGCCGGGTTCTGTCAAAGCTTCGATCTGCCCTTGCAGGTGATCGAGGGCCTGTCCCGCATCGATCAGCGCTGCGCAGACCCGGACCGACAATTCGTCGATATGACCGGTGCTACGCCGGTGATTACTGATCGACCGTCATTGCCGGTATTCGACAAGGTGCAGGTCGTTGCAGGCAGTGAAGATTCCGCCACCATCACGGGATTGCCGGTTCCCTGTTCGGTTTCCATCGATGGGGTGGAATATGAACTCACGAACAGCACGCTGGAGCTGGCGTTCGATTATGTCGGTGACTATGAGGTTGCCTTCAATCACTTCCCTTATCTGCCCTATAATGTCACGATCAAGGCGATATCCCAATGAAGCTGGTGATCACAAAATCGCGTGAAGCGATCGCCCAGGCCCGGCAACGGGCCTATCTGGACACCTGGCCCCTTCACCGGCAGATGGAAGCCCACGCCGAGGCAGCGCAGGGCCGCCCGCAGAAGCGGGACCAGATGCTGGCCGATCTTGTCGCCATCAAGGCATCGCTGCCCTATCCGCGCACGGACCAATGATCGGGGCGGAAATTGTGCGGATATCCCCCAACAGGGGTTTTCCGTCGCATCGTCGGCGGTCGCTGAACGGGGAAACCCCGATTTTCTCTCACGAACGATACAAAACGCTCTTTCGGGCTAACACCCCAAATTCGCGATATAATAACCAACGCCTGCAATTCGAATTCATATCAAAAGATATATACAACTAGTATTTTAGTATAAACTATATAGGTTTCAATTTATAAATTGACCTTTGCGCTTTCCGGCGTGTATATAGCTATAATTGGTGGGCCGCCCCGGAAGCCATAAAAATACGGGGGTTTCCTTGCGCAAAATACTGAAGCGCGGAGAAGAAAATGATAAAATATGCCTACGCTTTGATATCCGTCCTCTACGCTTTTCTGGCCGGCTATCCTGCCCTGGCCGATACGCTTCAAAATGCCAGCGTTTCGTTTCACGGCCATAATGTCTATTCTCCCACCATCATCCGTGAGGATGGTCTTTGGAAGATGTGGTACAGCGGCTGGCAGAGCCCCAGCGACTTTCCCAATGACCGCATCTTCTATCGGGTCTCGGCGGATGGGGTGAGTTGGAACGGCGCGGTGCAGGTTCTGGGCCCGGCCGACATGCCGGTGGCAGCCGGGCATATCGGTGATCCCAGCGTCACGGTGGAGGTCAACAGCTTCACCGGTCAGAAGCAATATACGATGTTCTATACGGTCTGCGTCGATCCCTGTGGGCAGATCGACAATCAGGTCTGGTCATCAGTGTCCAATGACGGTTTGACCTGGGGATATCCGCAATTGCTGGTCTCCGGCGAGGGGGCGGGGGAACCCAGCGCCGTCCTGGACGTCAGCGGCGACGGTCGGCATTGGCGGGTCTATTTCGGCAAGCGGGTCCAGTCGCAGTGGAACAAGGTCCATATGGTGAATGTCAATGGTAACCGTCAGGCGATGGCCGCCCCCGTCACCGTGCATGAACGGGCTGATGGTGCCCTGCTGGGCAACCCGGAAGTGCGGCAGATCGACGGCGCCTGGCATCTTTTCTATAATGTGTTCATGCCGCCCAACCAGATACCGTTCAGCTATGACATCTATAAGTCTGTCGCCAGCACCAACACGTCATGGGGTGCTGCCTCCGGGTTGGTGCTCAACCAGGCCGGCGTTCCAAACACCTACTGCTCCACCACCAGTCCGGGGGTGAGCGCGGCAACGGCGGGAAGCGGCTATGCTTATGACATATTCTTCGGCAATGTCATCTCAACCGCGACGGGGAACTGCGATCTGTCGCAGAACCTGTTCATCAGTCGCTGGCGCTTCACCATTCCCTGATCAGGCAAGGATTTCCTTGGCAGCCTCATGATCGTTCCGGCCTTTCCCTCCTGGATGAAGATGCGTTTGGTCTTTCTGCGGCCCGTGATGGTGGCACTGGGTTTCGCCTGTCTGATCCTGCCGTTCCTGCTGACCGCCATTCTGCTGGTCCCACCAGGGGAAGTGCCTGATGAGGAGGCGCATATGGTGCGGGCGGACAGCCTGCGCCATGGCGAGATCATGGGAAGGCGCGGGGGCACCATCACGATGCCCGATGGTCAGCAGGGGCCCAGTGCCGGCGTCATTGCCGATCCGGCCCTTCTATGGGCCGGCAAGGCCCTGCCGCCGGGAATGGGGGAGAAGGTCGATCAAGCCATACTCGACCGGGTGAAGGGTGTGGCCTGGGGTGAGGTCACTTACGTGCCAGTGTCCAACACGGCGGTCTACGGTCCGGGCTTCTATGTGCCCGCCGCGATCGCCATCACCCTGGTCAAGGCCGGCGGCGGCACACCCTATAACGCCATTCTGGCGGCACGCGGGCTGAACGCCATCCTTTATATCGCCATCGGTGCGGCAGCGCTCTGCCTGGCGCGGCGCGGCCATCTGATCTTGCTGTTCGTCCTTGGCCTTCCCATGTCGCTGTCCCTGGCGGCGTCGGTCAATCAGGACGGGTTGATGATCGCCACCAGCGCCATGGTGGCGGCCTTGCTGACGCGGGTGATGCCGGATGGCGACCGGCGCGGCAGCTGGGCGGCGGCCGGGCTTCTCTGTATCCTGCTGATGGCCAAGCCGGTCTATCTGCCGCTTGCCCTCCTGCTGCTGCTGCCCTTGCCGCGGTTCCGCCAGGCGGCTGTGGCCGGAGGCCGGTGGTTCGGGGTCGACCGGTCATCGGTGGTTGCCTTCCTGCTGGTCTCGCTTGTTGCCCTGGGATGGGCATTGGTCAATGCCGCCTTCGTCTCTGTTCCCTTCATCAAGTCCCCGTACGAAACGGGGCCGCTGGCCATGGTGGCGGAGACCCTGACGACGACGTCACCGGGGCGGCAACTGCACGTGCTGCTGAACAGTCCGTCGCGTTTCATCACGCTGCCATTGGCCACCATCGGGCATGAGGCCGAACTGTGGTGGCTGCAATTCGTCGGTGTCCTGGGCACCAATGACCTGCTGTTCGCCAAGGGCTTCTACGGCTTCTGGGGGCTGGTCTGCGGGTTCACGCTGGCGGTCACCCTGCTGGGTTCGTTCCGGCCAGGATCGTCCTGGCCCGCCCTGGCCGATGCCATCCTGCTGGCCGTGGCCATCCTGGTCAGCATCTGGCTGATGCTGATCGGACAATATCTGTCATGGACCCTGGTCGGTGCCCCCCTGATCGAGGGGATGCAAGGCCGTTACTTCCTGCCCCTGGTGCCGTTCCTGATCCTGGCCCTTCCGGTGGGTCCAAGGGAAGAGCGTCTGTTTTTCGGACCCGCCGCCTTGGTCCTGCTGGCCGCGACCGTCTTCGGTGCCGCAATCAGCCTCGACCGGCTGCTCACAGCCTATTATATCGGCGGTGCCTGAGATCCACCGGGCTTACATCGTCCACGGCACCCCCGTGGAACACACGCGATTTTAAGTCAGTATTAATTTCCATAAGGAAAGTTATCGATTTTTTGATGCTGTAAGGGTGGGTTCTATTTTGAAGTGCGCCTCTCTTTTATAATCAGATGGTTAGGGATTGTTGCCGGACACGATGCAGCGGCCATCCATAAGCTGATGGTGATTGGATTTTTCTGTGATAGGCTCGGCGCAAAGGTCAAGGGAAGCTTATGCAACGTTTCTCCACCTGTGGCCTGCCATCGCCACGCGCCAAGATCGATTACCTGAAACAGGTGCTGTCCTCCGTCTTCACGGATCTGGATGTGGAACCGGACGTGCCCGGGGAATTCGATAACCATATCCGCAGTACCGGGCTGGGCAGCCTGTCCATCGCGCATGCCGTTTCGGCCCCTGCCCGCATCATCCGCCGTCATGGCGTTGCCGCCGCTGGTGAGCATCTCTATTTCTTGCACACACAGTTGGATGGCCGCATGCATGCGGTGCAGGACGGGCGCGAAGGCTGGCTGGAACCGGGCGACATGGTGCTGTGCGATACGGCGGCGCCCTATGATCTGGGCCTGTCCGGCCCGTCACGCACCCTGATCCTGGGTATTCCGGCCTCTGAGCTGCGCCGCCGGGTCGTGGCACCGCAGGGCCTGCTGGGACGGCGGTTGCAGGGGGCGGCGGGGCCGATGCGGATGGTTCGTACGCTGGTGACGGAGGTCTGGGAACAGGCCGATGGCGGTGACGGTCTGTCGCATCCGGTGGGGGACAGGCTGGGTGCCACCATCCTGGACCTATTCGCCACCGCCTGCCATATGCAGTTCGGCGCCGGGGCAGAGGATGGGGCACTGGCCGACGGCCACCGCGCCCGCATCCGCCGCCATGTCGAAGCGCACCTGTTCGATCCGGAACTCAGCCCCGCCGCTGTCGCCGCCGCCCTGGGCCTGTCACCCCGCTATCTGCGCCTGCTGCTGGCCGGCGATGGCGAGGGCCTGACCGCCTATATCCTGCGCCGCCGGCTGGAGGAATGTGCCCGGCAGCTGCATGATCCAAGCCATGCCGGGCGCAGCGTGACGGAACTGGCCTTTGCCTGCGGCTTCAATGATGCCAGCCATTTTTCCCGCACCTTCAAGGCCCGCTTCGGTCGCACCCCGCGCGATTATCGCCAAGACCCGTTCGTGATGGCGTGATTGCCGTTCTGACCAAGTTTCCCTGCCGTCCCGGTCAAGCAGCCCTGCCCAGCAAATGATTATATCGCAGTACAATTAGCGCCAATAACAAAGGCGCCTCGTACTGGGAGGTACATCATGAAGGGCAGCAGGCGCGCGGCATCCGCGCTGTTGAAGGCATGCGTTTCCGCTTTGCCGTTTACCGTGTCGTTCCTGGGGCTGGCCGGTACCGCCCAGGCGCAGGATAATACCGGCATCGCCACGCTGGAAGAGATTATCGTCACCGCCCAGAAGCGGGCCGAAAATCTTCAGGAAGTGCCCATCGCCATCACGGCGCTCAGCGCCGATGCGCTGGAGGCCAAGGGCCTGACCAATGTCACCCAGGTCACCGACTTCGCGCCCAATATCCAGATCGATCAGGCCTCGCCCTTTGCCGGCTCCTCCACCATCGTGTCGGCCTTCGTGCGCGGCATCGGGCAAAACGACTTTGCCTTCAACATGGAACCGGGCGTCGGCCTGTATGTTGACGGCGTCTATTTCGCCCGCACCGTGGGTGCCGCCGTCGATCTGCTGGATATCGAGCGGGTGGAAGTGCTGAAAGGTCCGCAGGGCACGCTGTTCGGGCGCAACACCATCGGTGGCGCCCTGTCCGTGGTCACCGCCGACCCGACCGATGAATTCAAATACAAGGCGGAGATGACCACCGGCAGCTTCCACCGGCTGGATGCGCGCGGCACCGTCAATGTCCCGCTGATCGAGGAGAAGCTGGCGGCCTCGGTTTCCTTCTCCTCCAAGGAACGCGACGGCTACCAGAAGCGCATCCCGTTTCCCGGTGCGGAACGGTTTGTCACCGACACGGGCCGTTTCAGAACGTCGCGCCCGCCCGGCGGCGACCGGCAGGGCAACGAGAATGTCCGCACCCTGCGCGGCAAGCTGGCCTTCACGCCGAACCAGGATGTGAAGCTGGTGCTGGCCGGCGATGCCTCCTGGGCCAATGAACAGGCGGCGCCCAGCACGCTTCTGGGCACCATCACCGATCCCGCCAGCCAGTCCATCGCGTCCGTCTATAATGCCTGTATCAGCCTGCCGCCCGCCGTTCTGGCCGGCATCGGTCTGGGCGCGGCCTGCGGGCCGCGCGGCACCGTGGGCACGGGCCTGGCCGGGGTGAATGTCGATGCCGACCCGTCGAACAACCGCCTGCCCTATGATAACCGCTTTGTCACCGGCGATATCGACACCTCCTATGCCCGGGGCAGCAACTATTCCATCGTCAATACCTACGGCCTGTCGGCGACGCTGGACTGGTCCTTGAACGAGGCGCTGGGCTTCAAGTCGATCACTGCCTATCGCAATCTGGACAGCGCCTTCGGCGTGGAAAATGGCGGCGCGCCCTTTGTCATCTCCGACACCTCCTTCAACATGCAGCAGGAACAGGTGTCGCAGGAGCTGCAATTCACCTATTCCGGCTTTGATGACCGGCTGAAATCGGTGGTCGGCGCCTATTATTTCAAGGAAACCGGCAGCCTTCTGGATACCGTCCCCTTCGTCGAGGGGCTGGTGCAGGTCTATGGCCCCAATGATTTCCGCAATGTCGCCTGGGCCCTGTTCACCCACAATAATTTCCAGCTGACCGACCGCATCGGCCTGACCTTCGGCGCGCGCTATACGGAGGAGAAGAAGCGGTTCGAGGGACGGCAGCAGGATTTGAACAGTTTCGCCCTGAAAATGGGTTTCCCCGCTGCCTTCTATCCCGACCAGACCGACCTGACCCGCGTCTATCCGCTGGGCGTCAACCACAAGAAATTCACCGACAGCTCGGTGCGGCTGGGGGCGGAATATAAGCTGACCGATGATGTCCTGGCCTATGCCTCCTATGCGCAGGGCTTCAAGTCCGGCGGCTGGACCACCCGCCTGACGGCGCCGGAGCCGACCGGCATTGCGCCGGATTTTGAGCCGGAAACGGCGGACACCTATGAGGCGGGGATCAAGTCCGAACTGTTCGACCGGCGCCTGCGCCTGAACGGGGCCATGTTCTGGACCGACTACAAGAACATCCAGGTGGTGGTGCAGCGCGGCATCTCGCCCACCTTCGAAAATGCCGGCACGGGCCGCATCAAGGGGTTCGAGCTGGAGGCCGAAGCGGCCGTGACCAGCGCCTTCACCATGAACGCGTCGATGGGTTACCTGGATGCCGAATACCGCAAGCTGGAAGCGGGATCGACCATCACCCTGGGTGACAAGTTCGTGAATACGCCCGACTGGACCTTCAATGTCGGCGGTGCGTATGAGGTCGGGCTGGGCGAGGCCGGCACCGGCACCTTGCGCGCCGACTATATCTACAAAAGCGCCCAAGCCAAGGATGCCACCAATACGCCCGAACTGGTCCAGGGCGGCTATGGTGTCATCAATCTGGCGGCGGAATACCGCCCCGACGACAGCAACTGGCAGATCCTGACCGGCGTGCGCAACGCCACCGACAAGCGCTATCTGGTCACCGGCCTGACCAATACCAGCATCGGCAACACCACGGGCACCTATTCGCGGCCACGCGAATGGTTCCTGACCCTGCGCGTGCGTGGGTAGAGCCTTTCAGTTCCTCAGACGCCGGCGCCGCATCCGCGGCTTGGCTTCACGCGGCACGTGCCGCGCGGCGGCGGTCGCCGCCGGAGCTGTTTTCCAGTCAAGGGAAAACAGCTCCAATCGATAAGGGGGAGAAACGTCATGGCGACGGAAAACACATCCCTGATGGGTCAGGACTGGCAGGGGCTGCTGTACAGCAGCGGCTGGCGCCCCGGCGCCGGCCCCCTGCCCGTCGTGGAACCGGCGACGGGCAAGGTTCTGGTCAGCGTCGGCCTGGCCGGTGCCGCAGAGGTGGCGGCGGCGGCGGAACGGGCGGTGCAGGCGCAACCGGCCTGGGCCGCACTGCATCCCGGTGCGCGGGCCACCATCCTGCGCCGGGCCGCCGACCTGCTGCGAAAGCATCAGGGTGAGGTGGCGGGCTGGCTGGTGCGGGAAGGCGGGTCGATCCAGGCCAAGGCGCGGTTGGAGCCCGACCATGCCGTCGGCTTCATCGAGCATGCGGCGGCCCAGGCCATGGAACCGCGCGGCCATGTCCTGCCCGCCGATCCCGGCACCGACAGTCTGGCCGAACGGGTGCCGCTGGGGGTGGTTGGCGTCATCTCCCCCTTTAATTTCCCGCTGGTCCTGTCGCTGCGGGCCGTGGTCCCGGCGCTGGCCGCCGGCAACGCGGTCCTGCTGAAACCCGATCCGCGCACACCGGTGTCGGGCGGCCTGATCATCGCCAAACTGTTCGAAGCCGCTGGTCTGCCGCCCGGCCTGCTGCATGTCCTGCCCGGCCATGCGGAGGCAGGCGAGGAACTGTGCACCAACCCGGCCATCGCCATGGTGTCCTTCACCGGCTCCACCCGCGCCGGGCGGCGCGTCGGTGCGCTGTGCGGGGAGAACCTGAAGAAGGTGCAACTGGAACTGGGCGGCAAGAACCCGCTGATCGTGCTGGACGATGCCGATCCCGACCTGGCCGCCGCCAATGCCGCCTGGGGTGCCTGGCTGCATCAGGGCCAGATCTGCATGGCCACGGGCCGCATCCTGTTGCAGCAGGGGATCGCTGACGCGGTGACGGAACGGATGGTGGAGAAGGCAAAACGACTGCCCGTGGGCGATCCGCACCTGAACCCCGACGCGGCGCTTGGCCCCCTGATCACGCCGCAGCAGGTGCAGCGCCTGGACACTATCGTGCAGGACAGTGTGAAGGCGGGCGCGAAACTGCTGGCCGGCGGGCGCATCGACGACCGTTTCTATGCGCCCACTGTCCTGGCCGATGTTCGCCCCGGCATGCCCGCCTTCAATGAGGAACTGTTCGGCCCCGTCGCGGTCATCACAACGTTTCGCGACGATGCAGAGGCGGTGCGGCTGGCCAATGCCACGGCCTATGGGCTGGCCGGGGCCGTCATTGGCGCCGACCTGTCGCGGGCCAGGGCCGTGGCGGCACAGTTGCGGGTCGGGCATCTGCATGTGAATGACCAGACGGTGCTGGCCGATCCCTCGGCCCCGTTCGGCGGCTTTGGTCAGTCCGGCAATGGCGGACGCATCAGCGGCCCCGCCAATTGGGATGAGTTCTCCACCTGGCGATGGTCCACGGTGAAGACAAGCCCGCCCGCCTATCCGTTCTGAAAGGTCCCCATCATGAAGATCACGGCAGCGGTGACCCGCCAGACGGGCGGCCCGTTCATCCTGGAACAGCTTGATATCGAAGAACCTTTGCCGGGGGAGGTGCGGGTGCGCATCCTGGCCACCGGCATCTGCCATACTGACATGGTGATGCGCGACCGGCTGCTGCCGGTGCCACAGCCGGTGGTGCTGGGCCATGAAGGGGCCGGCATCGTGGAGGCGGTGGGGGCCGGGGTGCGCAAGGTGCGGCCCGGCGATGCGGTGGTCATCAGTTTCAATACCTGCGGCACTTGCCCGGCCTGTGCGGGTGCCGTCCCCTCCTATTGCCGGGAATTTTTCCCGCGCAATTTCTTCGGCTCCCGCCTGGATGGCAGCAGCGGCCTGTCCAAGGATGGCGACCCCATACATGGCAATATTTTCGGCCAGTCCAGCTTTGCCACCCATGCCCTGGCCCATGAACGCAATGTCGTGAAGGTAGCGGACGATGTGCCCACCGCCCTGCTGGGGCCGCTGGCCTGTGGTGTGATGACGGGGGTGGGCACCGTCACCAACGCCCTGAAGATACGGGCCGGGCAAAGCGTCGTGGTCTTAGGCGCCGGCACCGTGGGCCTGTCGGCCATCATGGCGGCCAAAATGGTGGGGGCCGGGCGCATCATCGCCATTGATCCGCAACCGGCCCGCCGCGACATGGCCCTGTCGCTGGGCGCCACCGATGTCATTGATCCCGCCGGCACCGATACCGTGGCCGCCATCCTGACCCTGACCCAGGGGGTGGGCGTCGATTACAGCATCGACACGACCGCGCGGGCCGATGTCATCCGCAGCGGCATCCTGATGCTGGCCCCCATGGGTGAATGCGCCGTGGTCGGTGCCATCGCCCATGGGCAGGACATCGCCGTCGATGGCGGCCATCTGTTGAGCGGCGGACGCCGCCTGCGCGGGGTGGTGGAGGGGGATGCCGATCCCGAGACCTTCATCCCCTGGCTGGTGGACCTTTACCGCGACGGCCACCTGCCCTTTGACCGGCTGCTGCATTTCTACCCGCTGGCAGAGATCAACAAGGCGGTGGAAGCGTCGGAACGCGGACAGGTGATCAAGCCGATCATCCTGATGCCCGGCACCCCGATGCCGGCACTTTAGGGGGCTGTTGATATTCAGCGCGCGTTTCTCGCTATACCCCTGAAGTTAATAAATCGCCTCCCCGGCGAAGGCCGGGGAGGCGGATAGGTGCCAGCCGAGATCAATTACACCAGTCTAACAGGGGGAAACCATGACCGAGCTTGACCCGGCAATCGCCGGCATATTGGCGCATATCAATGGCCTGGGACAGCCGGATATGGGGGATCTGCCGGTTGGTGTGATCCGGGCCGTCATGACGGAAAATTGCCGCATGATGGAAGCCCCGCCCCCTGCCGATCCTTTGACGGTGCAGACATTGTCGCTGACCGGGGCGGCTTGCCCGCTGGAAGGGCGGCTTTATCGTCCGGTCGGCGGGGGAGAGGGGCCGGCACCGGCCATCCTCTATTTCCATGGCGGCGGGTTCGTGGCGGGCGGGCTGGACAGTCACGAGATGGCGTGCCGCCGTCTGGCCGCCCTGTCGGGCCTGCCGGTGCTGGCCGCCACATACCGTCTGGCGCCCGAACATCCCTTGCCGGCGGCCTATGACGACGCCCTGTCCATCCTGGCACAGGTCGGGCGCGAGGGCCGTTCCTGGGGTCTTGACCCTGCCCGGCTGATCATTGCCGGGGATTCCGCCGGTGCCAGCCTGGCGCTGGCCACCGCATTGGATGCGCCCGCCGACGGTCCGCGTGTCGCCGGTGTCCTGATGTTCTATCCGGTCGTCACCTTCGTGCGGGATTTTCCGGGCCGCGCGCGGCTGGGTCGTGATTATCTGCTGACCGAACGGTCGATGCAGGCCTTCACCGACATGGCCCTGCCCGACCCTGCGCGGCGCGGCGATGCCCGTTACAATTTCCTGGATCGGGGGCCGATGGGCCATTGCCCGCCGGTCATGCTGCTGACCGCCGGCTTCGACCCGCTGGGGGATGAAGGCCAGGCCCTTGCCGCCCGGCTGTCAGCCGATGGCGTGGCGGTCACCCACCGGCCTTGCCCGTCACTGATCCACGCCTTTATCCACATGACCGGCGTGACACCGGCGGTACAGCCGCTTCTGTCAGAAGCCGCCACATGGTGCCGCCGGATGGTCTGATCACCGGGGTGTCATGGCCCAAAAAAATGGGCGCTGTCGCAGAACGACAGCGCCCAAGGCCTTGAGGAGATCGAAAAGAGGATCAGTAGGTGAAGCGGGCCACAGCCGTGATGCGGCGGTCGTTCATGTACCAGCCGCGCGGCACCTTCACATTCTCGCCATCCGGGCCCGTCACCACCGCCGAGGTCTTGGTGACCTGGTTCAGCAGGTTGGCGCCCTGAACGCCGAACTTGAAGTTGTCGTTGAAGCTGTAGAAGAACGACGCATCCCACTGCCCGCCCGATTCATTGATGATCGGATCATACGGGAAGATCACGTCGCGGATCGTCAGCACGAAATCCGACCGCCAGGAATAAGAAACGCGGGCAGAAATCGGGCCGTAATCCCAGAAGGGCGTGATGTTGAACTGATGCTTGGACAGGCCCTGCAACGGCAGCTTGGTCATGTCCACCGTCGTCACACGGCCCGCCCCCACATCCGGATCGGTTTCCGACAGGGTGCTTTGCGGCACGCCCTTGCTGTCGACATAGGTATAGTTGGCCTGCAAACCCAGACCGGAGAAGAAGCTGGGCAGGAAATCGTAGGTCTGCTGATAGGCGATTTCGAAGCCCTTGATCTTGCCGTCTTCCTCCGCATTGACCGGCGTGGTCACGATGCTGTCGAAGGTGACGCCATTGTTGGTCAGCGGGTAACGGACCGTGCTGTTGGTCAACACGCCCTTCAGGCGCTTGTAGAACAGCGAACCCGTAAGCTGACCGACATTGGAGAAGTACCATTCCGCCGTCAGGTCGTAATTGTCGGCGGTGGTGGGACGCAGATACGGGTTGCCGGCGTTGAATTCACCCTGCAGACGGTAGCTGCCGACAATGGCGTTGCCATTGGCATCGACATTCTGCAGCGTGTTCAGATTGACGTTGAAGAAGTTACGCGTCAGGCCGGTGGATGGCGGCGCCACGCCCTTGAAGTAGGACGCGCGGAACTGCACCCCGTCATCGACGGTCAGCTTCATGTTCAGGTTGGGCAGCCAGTAATCATAGTTGATCTTCACGCTGCTGGGCGTCAGGGCGTTGTTGGTATAGGCACGCGCCTGTGCCCGCACCGCCGGCGTGAAGGTACAGAAGGCCGGGATGGCCTGACCGCTGGTGGCGGCCTCCGTGATAGCCTGGGTACAGGCCGCATCCGTGGGGAAGGCAGAGCTGGGCGTGGGGAAGGCAAGGAAGCCATCCGCAGTACGGTCGGTCGTCGTGTAACGGACACCGACATTACCGCTCAGGTTCCAGCCATTCTTGAAGTCCGTGTCGAACTTCGTCAGCAGGTAGCCGGCATTATTCTCTTCCCGGATCGGGTTAATCTCACCCGGCAGGAAGGGCGTGCCGGCGACAACGCCCGCCCGGTTGCCAAGCGCGTTCCAGCCGCCATTGCGCACCACGCCGTCGGCACCCGTCACGGTGGGTTCCCATTCGCGGTTGATGGCACCGGCATAGGCGATATAGGCCTGATAATCCTTCACCGTGTTGCCCGAATAGAACACGCGGCCCTGACCCAGCAGCGGATCGGGGAACTTGCCGCGGAAGAATTTCGGATAGGTGAAGTTGGTGAACTGGGTCGGGGCCGTACCGCCGGTGCCGCCGACAGTGTTGTCCACCGGATCGGTCAGCCAGACCGGGCCGTCATTGCCCCACTGTTCGGACAAACGGCCCCAGTTATAAGTGGAGAAGCGCGCCGTCTGCCGACGGTCGGCATAGCGGTACCCAGCCTGCACCGACTTGAAGAAGCTGCTATCTTCCATCTTGTAATCGAAGTCGATACGGGCGGCGTCTGAATTGCCGTCGCTGTCTTCGATATGGTCCATCGCCGAGCGGTAGAAGGCGTTGTACGGGTCGGCGAAGGTGGTATGGCCCGGCCCGAAATAGCTGGGATTATTGGCGGTGCCGATGGCACCGGAGCAGCCCGTCGTATAATTCTGGGCGGGACCGGAGCAGACCTGCGGCGCCCGGAATTCGACCGTGGGATAGCCCTTGCCACCATTCATGTCGATAGCGACATCCTGATAGCTCGACGTCCACAGACCATTATCCATGATCCAGGTCTTCGACTTCACATGCTGATAGTCGAAATTGACGCCCAGATTTTCCGTCGCGTCCCAACGGAAATTGAAGCCGTAATCGTCGGTGACCAGCTTTTCATCATGGTCACGGCGGATATTGTTGCTCTGCAGGCCGCTGATCGGCACGCGGGCCGAACCGGTATTCTGATCGGCGCGCCAGCCATTGGGGCCGGTGATCACGCCGCTTTCAAACATGCCGGAGCTGTCGAATTCCAGCGTGGTGCCGGGCACGCGGCGGCTGTCGCCATTGTTGGCAACGTTGTCGGTGGCGATTTCGACGGCATGTTCGGTCCAGGCCTGACGGCTGTCGGACCGCAGGAAGGTGAACACCGCCTCCATCGAATTGTCGGGGCTGCGCCACTGCGCGGCACCGGCATAGCCGTAACGGCGGCGGTCGAATTCCTGCGTGCCGACCACCGCGCCGCGCGGGAACAGGACCTGATCGGTGATGGTGGCCGCCGGCTGTCCATCCGGGTTCTGAACCACATCGCCATTGGAATAGAGATTGCGGACGCGGAAGCTGGACAGCTGGAAACGGTCAGCGCGGGTCTTCAGCTGCGAGCCGACGGCACTGCCCAGAATGCCGATTTCACCGATCTTGGTATCCCAGCGGTCGGAATAGAGGATGGAGCCGGTGGGCGCCGTCTTCTTCACGAAATCGCCATAGGACATTTCGGCGGACGCGGCCAGCATGCGCTCGGCACTGTCGAACGGCTTGCGGGTGCGCAGGTTGACGACGCCGGCGATACCACCTTCGATGCGGTCGGCGGTCGGCGACTTGAACACGTCCACGCCGCCCATCAGTTCGGACGGCACGTCGGCAAAGCCAAGCGCACGGCCGTTATTGGCGCTGAACGCCTCACGCCCGTTGAACTCGGACCGGACATAGGTCAGGCCGCGCACCACCACGCCCGACCCTTCGACCGAGAAATGGTCAGGGTCGATACCGGCGGCGAAACGGTTGATGGATACGCCGGGGATACGCTGCAACGCCTCCGTCACCGAACGGTCGGGCAACGCGCCGATATCTTCGGCGGTCACGCTGTCGACGATGCTGTCGGCGTTCTTCTTGATCTCCTGCGCGCTCTGCAAGGACTTGCGGAAACCCGTGACAATGATCTCTTCCAGCGCGCCGTCGGCAGCCGGCGTGGCCGCCTGGGCAACCAGAACAGCGCTGTCATTTCCGGTAACAGAAGAAGCCACCGGTGCCGGGGCCTGCCCACCCACGGGCGTATCATTCTGATTTTGTTGAGCTTGTGCCGGCAGGACCGTCGCAATGGCGCACAGTGCTGCGATGGAAACCCCGCCTTGCAGCGTCCGGCCAAAGACGTGACGCTGCCGCAACCCCTTACGGGGGCGTACCATTACACCCATCCCCATTCCTCCCATGTTAGCGCTAGCATTTTTAGATTTGCGCTTTGAACAAGAATAATTGGTAGTCAGGACCTGCCCTAACGTCAAGTGTTGTTATGTTAAGGCTAACAAAAAAGCATTTACTGTTATTGCGTTGCAGCAAAATGCCCGTCGCGGTGCACACACATTGACGGTCCACAGACGTGAGCGTTAACATTCCGAGTAACGGGGGGAATAATGAAAACAAATATTATTAATATGCAATCTCCGGTATCCGCCCTCATCGTGGGGGGCGGCACGGCGGGCTGGATGACAGCGGCAGCGCTGTCAGCGAAGCTGGCGGGGACCGGTGTTTCCATCCGGCTTGTCGAATCCGCGGAGATCGGGACCGTGGGTGTGGGCGAGGCGACGGTGCCCCATATCCGGCATTTCAACGCCAGTCTGGGCTTTGACGAGGCCGACTTCATGTCGCGCACCGAGGCCACATTCAAGCTTGGGATCGAGTTCCGGGATTGGGGCCGCAAGGGCGATGCCTATATTCACCCCTTCGCCGCCTTTGGCCGCGACATTGGCGGCGTGCCCTTCCATCATCACTGGACCCGCGCGCGCCGCGCCGGTCGCGTGCCGGCGGGCGGGCTGGATGCCATGTCGCTGCCCATCCAGGCGGCCCGCCTGGGCCGTTTCGGTCACCCGTCGCCCGACCCGTCCAGCTTCTTCTCCACCTTCTCCTATGCCTATCAGTTCGATGCCGGGCTTTACGCCGCCTATCTGCGGTCATACGCGCAGGCGCGGGGCGTGGTGCGGACGGAGGGCAAGGTGCGCGAGGTTTCCGTGGGTACCGACGGTCATGTTCAGGCCGTGACCATGGAAAACGGGGAACGAATCGAGGCCGACCTGTTCATCGACTGCTCGGGCTTTCGCGGCCTGATCATCGAAGGGGCCTTGAAGACGGGGTACGAGGATTGGACGCATTTCCTGCCCTGCGACCGGGCGGTGGCGGTCCCTTGCGCCAATGACGGCCCCCCTGCCCCCTATACCCGCGCGACCGCACGCGATGCCGGCTGGATGTGGCGCATCCCGTTGCAGCACCGGGCCGGCAACGGCCATGTCTATTGCAGCGGCTTCATCGATGATGACGCCGCCGAACAGGCGCTGCTGGCCCAATTGGACCATCCGCCGCAGGCCGCCCCCCGCCGCCTGCGCTTCACCACAGGCAAGCGCAAACGGCAATGGGTGGGCAATGTCGTGGCCATCGGCCTGTCGGCGGGGTTCCTGGAACCGCTGGAAAGTACGTCGATCCACCTGATCCAGCTGGGCATCGGCCGGCTGCTGGACCTGTTCCCCACCAGCCGGGACATGGACCCGCTGGACGCGGTGGAGTTCAACCGGCTGATGGATCTGGAATATGAACGGGTGCGGGATTTCATCATCCTGCATTATGTGGCGACCCAGCGCGACGATACCCCGTTCTGGAACCATTGCCGCACCATGGCCATTCCCGACAGCCTGGCCACCAAGATGGATCTGTTCAAGGAACGCGGCATCGTGACCCTGTACCGCGACGGCATGTTCCTGGAACCCAGCTGGATCGCCGTCTATCTGGGCCAGAATATCCTGCCAACCCATGTGGACCCGCGCGCCGCCCTGGTACCCGATGCGGAGATTGACCGGTTGATCGCGATGGAGGCGGAAAATTGCCGCCGTGCGGCGTCCAGCATGCCCGGTCATGGCGAGATCCTGTCCCGCTACAAGGCGCAGGTGCCGGCATGAGGCCGCTGCACGATATCACCATCGCCGGGGCCGGCATTGCCGGCTGGCTGGCGGCGGCTGCCATCGCCCGCAATCATTCGGGGCGCGGCGGGTCGGTGACGCTTGTCCCCGTGCCCGGCGCCGATGACAGCCTGGACCCGTTCGGCCCTGCCACCCCCCTTCTGCCCGGCGGGGTGGAGGGGCTGGCGGCCCTGCTGGGCGTCAATCCGGCAGACATCCTGCGCGCCGGTGGCGGCGGGTTCAGCCTGGGCACCGCCTTCCAGGGCTGGGACGGGCCGGGCGCCGTCAGCTTCCTGCCCTTTGGGCAGACGGGGGCGGACCTGAAGGGTGTCGCCTTCCATCACCTGATCTGGCGGGCGCGCGTGACGGGTGCCCAGGTGCGGATGACGGATTATTCGCTGGCCACCCTGGCGGCACAGGCCGAACGGTTCGCCCTGCCCTCCCCCGATCCGCGTTCGGTCCTGTCCACCCTGGCCCCCGGCGGCTTTGCCGATCTGCGCGGTCTGACGGAACTGGCCAAGGCCCAGGCGCTGGCCGCCGGCGCGCGCCTGTCCCCTGCCCCGCTGTCGCATGTGCGGCGGGATGACGGGGGAAAGGTGGTGGCCCTGGTCCTGGCCGACGATACCGAGGTGACGGGCGATCTGTTCATTGACGCCACGGGACCGCGTGCCCTGCTGGCCGACCCCGGCAATGGCTGGCACGATTGGCGGCATTGGCTGCCCTGTGACCGGTTCGCGGTGGAGCAGGTGGCAACCGACGGCCCACCTCCGCCCTATGCCCTGCACAGCGCCGATGCCGCCGGCTGGACCCGCCGCATCCCCCTGCGCCGGGGTGCCTTTGTGACGCGGCTGGGCAGCGGGCCGGGCCGCTTCATCAGCGGGCGGCGGGACCGCGCCTGGGATGGGAATATTATCCTCCTTGGTGCATCCGCCTGTCTGCTGGACCCGGTCGGCGGCGTGGCGCTGTCGCTGCTGACCTCCGCCATCAACCGCCTGCTGTCGCATTATCCGGTATCCCCCGGCAGCGGACCGGAGGCCCCCTCCTTCAACCGGCAAGCGGCGGAGGAGGCGGAGCGGGCGCGCGATTTCCTGATCCTGCGGTTCAAGGCCAATGGCAGGACGGACGCCCCTTTCTGGGACGCGGCCCGCGCCATGGACCTGCCGGACCCGCTGTCCCATAAGCTGTCAATGTATGAAAGCCGGGGACGCATCCCGCTTTATGATGGCGAGATGTTTGACCGGCCCGACTGGATCAACCTGATGGACAATGCCGGCATCCGGGCACGGCGCGGCGATGTGCAGGCCAATGCCCTGTCGGATGCGGATATTATCGGGCATCTGGAAAAGCTGCGCGGTGTGCTGCTGCATGCCGCAAGGGAAATGCCACCCCATGCCCACGCCCTGGCACAGGTGCTGGGAGACGCCGCATGACACGCAGCCCCGATCCGATCCGCCAGATCGTCATTGTCGGCGGTGGTACTGCCGGCTGGATGGCCGCCGCCGCCCTGTCGCGCCTGTCGGCCAATGGCGCCACCCGCATCACCCTGGTGGAGTCTGACGAGATCGGCACCGTCGGCGTGGGGGAGGCGACGATCCCGCCCATCCGGCAATTCAATGCCCTGCTGGGCCTGGACGAAAACGACTTCGTGTCCCAGACCCAGGGTAGCATGAAACTGGGCATCGCGTTCGACGGCTGGACGACGGCGCGCCCCCGCTATCTGCACCCGTTCGGGGCCTTCGGCTTCGATATGGAGGCGGTGAAGTTCCACCAATTCTGGCTGAAGCTGCAATCCCAGGGCCTGGCCAGCGGCATCGACGATTACAATCTCTGCGCCACCATGGCGAACAAGGAGAAATTCGCCCGGCCCGTGCCGGACCCTTCGTCGGCCCTGTCGCAGATCACCTACGCCTATCATTTCGATGCCGGCCTCTACGCCGCCTATCTGCGCCGTTATGCCGAGGCGCGGGGCGTGCGGCGGGTGGAGGGCAAGGTGGCATCGGTGCCGCTGCGTCCCACGGATGGGTTCATCGAGGCGGTGGTGCTGGCCGATGGCCGGCGGCTGGAGGGCGACCTGTTTATCGATTGCTCCGGCTTCCGGGGCCTGCTGATCGAAGGGGCCCTGAATAGCGGGTATGAGGATTGGACGCATTGGCTGCCCTGTGACCGGGCACTGGCGGTGCCGTCGGCCAATGTGGGGCCGCCCAAACCCTATACCCGCGCCATCGCACGCGAGGGCGGCTGGCAATGGCGCATCCCGTTGCAGCACCGCACCGGCAATGGCTATGTCTATTGCAGCCAGTTCATCAGCGACGAACAGGCCGCCGACACGCTGCTGTCCAATCTGGAAGGCCCGGCTTTGGCCGATCCCCGCCCGCTGCGCTTCACCACGGGCCGGCGTAGGCGAATGTGGAACCGCAATTGCGTGGCGCTGGGTCTGGCGTCGGGCTTCCTGGAACCGCTGGAAAGTACCTCCATCCACCTGATCCAGGCCGGCATCTCCAAGCTGCTGGCCCTGTTCCCCGACCGGTCCTTCAACCCCGCCAACGAGGAAGCCTATAACCGGCTGTCCGCGATGCAGTTCGAACAGGTGCGCGATTTCATCATCCTGCACTATGTCGCCAATGACCGGCCCGAACCTTTCTGGCAACGCGCAGCATCCATGGATATCCCCGACAGCCTGCGCCAGAAGATCGACCTGTTCCGCGCCTGTGGCCGCCTGTTCCGGTTCGAGGATGAGCTGTTCAGCGAGAATAGCTGGATCGCCGTCCTTCTGGGCCAGGGGGTGATCCCCGAACGCTGGGACCCGCTGGTCGATACCATTGACCCCGGCCTTGTCCGCCACAATCTGGACCGGCTGCGCGCCGTCTTTGCCCGCGCCGCCGATGCCATGCCCGCCCATGGCGACTTCCTGGCCCGTACCTGTCCTGCGAGGAAACCATGAGCAGCGACCGCCGTATCCGGCGCATCACCATCGTCGGCGGGGGCACCGCCGGCTGGATGAGTGCCGCGACCTTCGCCCGCATCCTGGGCACGGATTATGCCGAGATCACGCTGGTCGAAAGCGATGAGATCGGGATCGTCGGCGTGGGCGAGGCGACGATCCCGCAGATGGCGACCTTCAACCGCATGCTGGGCATCGATGAGGATGAGTTCCTGCGCGCCACCAAGGGCAGCTTCAAGCTGGGCATCCAGTTCGTGGATTGGGGCCGCCAGGGCCACACCTATTTCCACCCGTTCGGCCATATCGGCCTGCATATGGAGGGCGTGTCCTTCCATGCCTACTGGCTGCGCCTGAAACAGGCGGGGCTGGTCGACCGGATCGAGGATTGGTCCTTGCAGGCCGTGGCCAGCACGCGCGGCAAGTTCATGCGCGCCATCAATGCCGGTCGCTCTCCCCTCTCGGAAATCGCCTATGCCTTCCATTTCGATGCCGGGCTCTACGCCCGCTACCTGCGCGGCTTTGCCGAGGCGCGCGGCGTGGTCCGGCGGGAGGGGAAGATCGTCCGCGTGCATCAGCATCCCGAAACCGGCTTCGTGCAGTCGGTCGAGCTGGCCGACGGCACGAAGGTGGAGGGCGACCTTTTCATCGACTGTTCCGGCTTCCGGGGCCTCTTGATCGAGGGCACCTTAAAGGCCGGCTATGTCGACTGGTCCCACCATCTGCCCTGTAACCGCGCCGTCGCCGTCCCGTGCGAGGGGACAGAGGCCATGACGCCCTATACCCGCTCCACGGCCCGCAAGGCCGGCTGGCAATGGCGCATCCCGTTGCAGCACCGGATCGGCAACGGTCATGTCTTCTGTTCAGACTATATGAGCGATGATGAGGCGGTGTCGGTCCTGCTCTCCAACCTGGATGGCAAGCCGCTGGCCGACCCGCGCTTCGTGCCGTTCCAGACGGGGCACCGGCGGAAGATGTGGGACAAGAATGTGGTGGCCATCGGCCTGTCGTCCGGCTTCCTGGAACCGCTGGAATCAACCTCGATCTGGCTGATCCAGTCGGGCCTGTCGCGCCTGATGGCCATGTTCCCGGATCTGGATTTCGATCCCGTCACACGCGACCGCTATAACCGCATCCTGACCACCGAATATGCCGAAATCCGCGACTTCCTGATCCTGCATTACAAGGCCACCGAACGCGACGACAGCCCCTTCTGGAACTATTGCCGCACCATGCCGGTGCCCGACCGGTTGCAGGAAAAGATGGATGTCTTCCTGGCCCATGGCCGGACCTTCCGCGAGAATGAGGAACTGTTCAACGACACCAGTTGGTTTGCCGTCATGCTGGGCCAATTGATAGTGCCGCGCGGTTACGACCCCGTCGCCAATATCATGAGCCTGGAGGAAACCAAGGCGCGGCTGGCCCATATCAAGGACGCGATCAGCAATTCCGCCGATTACATGCCGACGCATCGGGCGTTCATCCGGCAGCATTGCGGGGCCTGACGGCAGGGGCCGTTGACCCACGGCCCCGATCCCCCTATCATCCCCTTTAAGACACAAAATCAGGTTTTTTGATCCTTAAAGGGTACATTGATGAAACGCCCCGTCCTGCTCAGCGCGCCGGAGGCCGACGCGTTGGACCTTCTGGGCCGCCGCGTGCGGCTGGCGCGGCTGCGGCGCAACCTGTCCCAGGCGGAGTTGGCCGACCGCGCCGGCGTGACCCGCAAGACCTACATCGCCCTGGAACAGGGGCGGGAGACGGTGAATATCGGCCTGCTGGTCAAGGTGATGGCCGCACTCGGCTATCTGGAACGACTGCCCGACCTGCTGGCCGCCGATCCCCTGGGCGAAGAGATGGAGGAAATCCATGGGCGACAGCGCGGCGGCCGCCTGGCCGGTTGATGCCTCGGGCCGCCTGGCCGGCATGCATGTCTTTGCCGATACAGCCGATGGCCCCATCCTGGCCGGATTGATCCGGTTTGAAGGGGCGCGCGGCCGGCTGGGCACCTTCCGCTATGACCGCGACTGGCTGGCCCGGCCCGACGCAGCGCCCCTGGCCGCCTCCGGCCTGCCGCTGCGCACACGGGCCTGTCAATCGGTGCCGCCGCACGAACTGCCCCTGCCCTTCTATGATGCCAGCCCCGATGGCTGGGGCAAGGCCATCCTGGCCATGGCCTATCCCGACGTGCCCCTGGCCGCACCCGAATATATCGCGGCGGCGGGTGGCGACCGGGTCGGGCATCTGCAATTCGGACCCGACGCCAGCGGCCCCGCCCTCTGGACCCCCTCGCCTGCCCTGCTGGACCTGCCCAGCGAACAGGATGATCTGGCGTCCCTGGCCGATGCGGCGGACGCGGTGGAGGCCGGGATGGCCACCGCCTCGCATCTGGCCCGCCTGCTGGACAGTGCCGCCGACATTGGCGGGGCCCGGCCCAAGGCCCGCATCCGGGTGGAGGGTGAGGCCTGGATCGCCAAGATGCGGGCCCGCGACGACGCCTTTGACCATCAACGGGTGGAGGCTGCCTGTCTGTCGGTGGCGCGCGACGCCGGGATCGACACGCCCGACCATCGGTTGACGGAAGTGGCGGGCCGCTCCGTCCTGCTGGTCCGGCGTTTTGACCGCAACGGCCCCCGCCGCCTGCCCTATTCCAGCGCCGCCACCATCCTGGGCTATCCCCCCGGCACCTACCGGCCCGACGGCGCGTCCTATGCCGACCTCGCCATCATCGCCCGCCGGTCGGGCATCAAGGATTGCGCCCGCGCGCTTTATGAACGCATGCTGCTGAACTGTTTCCTCAACAATACCGACGACCATCTGCACAACCACGCCTTCATCGATGACGGAAACGGCTGGCGCCTCTCCCCCGTTTTCGACATCGTCCCCCAGGCCGCCCGCGCCCTGGTCCTGCGCCCCGCCCGCGGCTGCACCGCAGAAGCCGACCCCGCCCAGGCCCGCACCACCTTCGACCGCTTCGGCCTAAGCGCCACCGACGCCGCCGAAAGCTTCGACCGCATCCAAACCGCCGCCACCCGCCTGCCGGAATGGCTGAGCCATTACGGCGTCAGCGCCGCCGACCGGGCCGTGGTGATGCGGCGGGTGCGGGTGGGGTGAGGGGGCCGCCACCAACGCCGCCGCCCGTGCAACCAAATGAAACAGAAAATCATACCCTGTTTCAGCATCCCCTTTTCAGAGGGTACACCTTTCCCACTCCGAAAGCTGTCAACTCCGAAAGGGGATGCGGGCACGGGGCAGGGGATGCGGCGGATACTATGGCATGAAGGGCGGGGGAAATCAGCAGTTAGAGCGGCCTTCTTTTGACCGGGAGCCGCCCCTCCCCACCGTCATCCCGGCGCAAGCCCATAGGCGCTAAGTTAGCCACTCGCACATTGTTGCCTCCCCCGCGAAAGCGGGGGTCCAGGGGCCAAAAGCGCCGAGATGATGTTCCTGGTGGCCCCTGGGTTCCGGCTTGTCGCCGGGATGACGGAGGGGGGCGCCGAAACCGACATCACCACACCAAACCAATGGCCCAACACCGCCCACTCCGCCCCCTTTCCCACTACCTGAATTGATTGTCCATGTCCCCTTAAGCTAACCTGTCACGTGCAACAGACAGCGGACCTTCAGGCGGGGATTGGGGCGGCATGGACGATTATCAAGAGGCACTGGCGCGGATTGAGAAGGAAGCCAGGGTGAAGACGGGGAGGTTGGATCTGGATGATCTGGATTTGGCCCGCCTGCCTGCGGAAATCTCTGCGCTAACCCATATAAAAAGCCTCTATTGCAGCAACACGCCGGTCGGCGACCTATCCCCCATCCAGAAACTCATAAACCTGCAAGACCTCCGTTGCTGGAACACGCCGGTCGGCGACCTATCCCCCATCCAGAAACTCACAAACCTGGAATACCTCGATTGCAGTTACACACAGGTCAGCGACCTATCCCCCATCCAGAAACTCACAAACCTGGAAAATCTCGATTGCAACAACACGCAGGTCAGCGACCTGTCCCCCATCCAGAACCTCACAAACCTGCGAAACCTCAGTTGCTACGAGTGCCCTGTCACTTCTTCCGTGCCAGCACTTCTGGCAGCTTTGTCCAACATGAGGTTCCTCAGCCTCGGCGGGGCACTCATCCGAGGCATTCCGGCGACCGGTGTGCTGTCGGAAAGGAAGGATGACAACTGCCTTGACCGCCTGCGCGCCTACTTCGCCGACTTGGAGAAAGGCAAGGCGGCAACCGATGCTCATATCAAGCTGCTGATCCTGGGCAATGGTGGTGTTGGCAAGACCCAGATCACCAACCGTCTCTGCGACGCGAAATTCACTTTCAATCCCGATTGGGACAGCACCCATGGCATTCGGATCAACAGCGCCAAATTGCCCGCCATTGACAGCGTCCCCGTCACCCTGTCGGTCTGGGATTTCGGGGGACAGGATATCTATCATGGCACCCATTCCCTTTTCCTGAACAGCCCGGCGATTCAGCTTCTGGTCTGGGACAAGGAAACCGAGAAACGCCCCCGTCATGGCAGCGACGACCAATGGTTCCGTGATTATCCCCTGTCCTATTGGCTGTCATTGGTACGGCTTCAGGGGCCGGCAAACAGCCCCATCATCGCCGTGCAAAGCAAATGCGACAGCGTCACCGCAGAAACTGACCCGCCGCATGTAAGCGAGGAGGATATAAGGGGTCTGCCCTTCCCTTGGCGTCCCCAATCCCTTTCAACCAAAACCGACCATGGCTGGCCTGGCTTTATGGATCGGCTGCGGGCCGCCGCCGCCTGGATGCGTGACCCACAGAATGGACATACCGCGCTGATCGGCGAGGGATGGGAACAGGTGCGCGCGGACCTGCGTTCCAGGCCGGAGACCGAGCATCTGATGTCGATGGAGGCGTTCAGGTATCTGTGCAAAACAACGGGCCTGGACTCCGACCCCACCACGCTTTTATCCTGGCTGAACGGCGATGGAACCGTGTTCCACCGCGACGGCTTGTTCGACAATCAGATCGTGTTAAACCCGCAATGGGCATTGGACGCTATCTACGCCCTGTTTGACCGGCAGAACGGGGCGTTGAAAACGCTGCGCCAAGGACGTGGGCGGTTCACGCGGGATATGCTGGCCCGGCTGGTCTGGCAGGACTATAGCCGGGAAGAACAGGAACTGTTCCTGTCCATGATGGTGTCTTGCGGCATCTGCTTTAGAACCCGGACAGTACGGGAAATGGGGATGGAGGTGGCGGAATATATCGCCCCCGACCTCCTGCCCGACCATTCCAATGTCGCGGACGATATTGCCCGCCATTGGCAGGATAAGGAAAAGGGTGATGAGGCCACCCTGTCCTTCCCCATTCTGCATGGTGGCCTGATCCGTACCATCCTATCCGCCATTGGCGGCATGAAGGGTGGCCACCATGCGCTGTACTGGAACGGGGGCATCCTGGGGCTGGACGCGGCGTCCCAAAGCCGTTTCCGCCTTGAACAGGTGGAACAACCGGACGAGCGGGATTGGCGCGGCAAGATCAGCATCCGCACCCAGGGTGGTGACGCGAGGGGCCTTCTGTCGCGTCTGCTGTCGCTGACCTACGCAACGATTGACCGGATCGGTCTGAAAGGGGCCGAACTGGACAATGGTATCAAATGGTCACCCCGTGCCAAAGATGGGGAAACGGACAACGCACCCCTGGCCCTGGTGGCGATGACACCGCAAGGCCGGAATTGGTTCGTATCCTATGCCTGGGATCAGCACGAGTTTTTTGTCGATTGCCTGTGCGATGCGGCCAAGATCCACAAGATTGAGATTCTGCGGGACAAGAATGTGATCGGCATGGGTGGCAGCATCCCCAATTTCATGAACAGGCTGCGCGATGGGGAGCGGGTGTTTGTGGTGTTAAGCGACAAGTACCTACGCTCCCCCAACTGCATGTATGAGCTGGCGGAGATATGGGACAGAAGCAGAAAGGACCCTGGAAAGTTCCTGCCCCGCATCTGTCTATGGACCATGCCGGACGCCAAAATCTGGACCCCTGCCGACCGAGCAGCCTATGCCGTGCATTGGCGCGACCAGTATAACAAGCTGAACGCCATCGTGCAGGAACAGGGGGAAGACATTCTGGGCCCCACTGACCGCGAGGCCCTGCGCAATATGCGGCGCTTCTCCACCGATGTCGGCGAAATCCTGGCCACACTGGCCAACCACATCCAACCCCGCACCTGGGCGCAGATATTGGAACATGGCTTCGCTGACTAAGCCCCACCCCCATGTGCAACGTTGCACACTCGCCTCAGAATAAGTCTCCCCCCCAACCAGTTGACACCCCACCGTCAACCTGATTGACAATCCCCCCTGCCCTCGCCCACTCTGCGCCCGGCACATCCGGTGAAGGGTCTGGTGATGGCGGGAGAGGTGTTGAAGGCGTTTCGCAAGCGCAAGGGGTTGACGCAGGAGGGCTGCGCCCGGCACCTGAACGAGGCGCTGGGGCGGTCCTATGACAAGGCGCGGATCAGCCGGTGGGAAAGCGGCAAGGAGCCGGTGCCCGATGCCGTTCTGCGTCTGATCGGCGGCGGTGGACAGCCGGGGCGCGCACGCATCATCGCCTGTTCCAACCAGAAGGGCGGGGTGGGCAAGTCGGCAACCTCCGTCAATCTGGCCGCCAGTTTCGCGCGGCTGGGCTTCCGCGTGCTGCTGGTCGATGCCGACCCGCAGGCCAGTGCCACCGCCATGGTCGGTTGCGATATTATCGAGCTGGAGGATAAGGGCGCCACCCTGCATGCGGTGCTGGTCGATGACCGGCCCGTGGCCGACACCATCATCAAGCTGCGGACCTTTGATGTGTTGCCGTCGGGTCTGGCGCTGGCGGAGTTTGACAGTGCCGCCGGTCTGGTGGGCCGTGAGACGCGGTTGAAGGCGGCGCTGGCCGAGCTGCTGGGCGATTATGATTTCATCCTGATCGACACGCCGCCCAACCTGGGTTCCATGACCATCAACGCGCTGAACGCCGCCGATCATGTGTTGATCCCCGTGGCAACAAGGCCCGTCGATCTGCTGGGCATTCCGCTGCTGTTGAAGACCATTGGCCGCGTGCGCCGCTTCACCAACCATGACCTGACGGTGCTGGGCGTGCTGCCCACCATGTATGCCGAACGCCAGACCGTGGACCGCGAGGTTCTGGCCGATCTGCGCGCCCGGTTCACGGGCGACAGCGACCTTGGCCGCGTGTTCGACCCGATCCGGATGAGCACGGGCATCAATCAGGCCGCCTATAACAATGTCATCGCGGTGGAGGCCCTGCCCCCGGATCATCCGGTTCAGGCCTATTTCCATCTGGCCAGGGAGATTGCCGGTGAAGTTGCAGAAGGGTAAGACGGCCTTTGGCCGGGCCATGGATGATGTCGCCGCGCGCGGCGACGGCTCCCTGATCTCCCGCGATTTTCCGCGCCTGATCGAGGTGGAGCACGCCCGCGTCCACCCGCGCAGCGATCAGCCGCGCCGCCATTTTGACGAGGATGCGCTGCGCCAGCTGGCCGACAGCATCGAACGCCAGGGCCTATTGCAGCCCATCCTGGTCCGCCCCCTGGCCGATACGCGCGGGGAATATGAGATTGTGGCCGGCGAACGCCGGTGGCGCGCGCTGGGGCTTCTGTCCCGCCCCACCCTGCACGCCATTGTCACGACGGGCAATGCCGAGGAAATCGCCCTGGTGGAAAATCTCCAGCGCGTGGACCTGTCACCGCTGGAGGAGGCGCACGGCATCCAGGCCCTGATGGAACGCCACGCCTATACGCAGGAGGCCGCCGCCGGCGCCCTGGGCTGGAGCCGGACACAGGTCAACCGCGTGCTGAAACTGCTGTCCCTGCCCGACGACATTCTGGCCGAATGTGCAACGTTGCACCTGTCGCGCAATGCCATGGTGGAACTGGCGCTGGCCAGCGACGGGGCCGAGCGCGCCCGGCTTCTGGACCTGCTGCGCCAGGGGGCGTCGGTCAAGGCCCTGCGCGAGGCCCGCGCGCCAAAGGCGGAAGGGCAGGGGGCACGGACACCAGCGCCCAAGGACCGGCCCGACCCCGTGCGCACCGCCCTGACCCAAGTGGAACGCGGCGTCAAGGCCCTGGCCAAAACTCCGACCGCACTCGACGACACCCACCGCCGCACCCTTCAGGCCCTGCGGCGGGAGATCGACCGGCTGCTGAAAGGGTAGGGGAGGGGGGTCTCCACCCCATACATATTTATGCAATCGACAATTGCTTTGCCGCCCCGTCTTTCCCGCTGATACCATCGGCTGGTAACGGTGGGGAGGGGGCCTTGGCGGGGGCGATAACGGTGCGCGGAGCGGCGGTTGTGACCTGCTCCATGCTGGCGGGTGCCTGCGTGGGCGCATTCCTGTTTCCCGTTCTGGCCCCTGCCGGTGCCGCTGGTGCCGCCACCACGGCGCTGATGACGGCGGGCGGCGGTCTTGGCGGCAACCTTTTGGCCAATTGGATCGACCGATACGGCCCCGACAAGCTTGCATCGCTTCTCGCCGGCCCCCTGTCACTGCCCAAACATGACGACATGGTGCGCGTGGCCGATCTGGCCCTGTCCTGCGCCCTGAAGACCCTGCTGAAGGAATTGGGGCAGGAATTCACCCAAGGTGGCAAGGCCGGCAATGACCTGCGCGCCTGTCTGGAACAATGGCAGCAGCAGGCCGACAGCCACACCCGCCGCGTGCCGGTGGCGGAGGTGAAAGACGCCATCACCACGGCCCTGGCCCGCCTGTCCGATCCGGACCCGGCACAGGCGCTGAACCTGCTGCTGGCCGACGCCATAGCACCCGACATGCGCCATACCACCGACGCCGGATATATGGCGGCATGGCGGCGACTGGCCAACCGGCTTTCCGCCCGCCTGCCGGACCTGCTGTCCGCCTATGTGGCAGAGGCGTTGAAGACCGACGAGCGCTTCTTCCGTGCCGTCACCCTTACCCGGCAAAGCGCCCTGGTGCAAACAGGCCAGGATGTGCTGGCAGCGGTGCAGGCGCAGGGTGAGCAACTGCGGGACTTGCAGGCCGCGTTGACGGCGCAGCTCGACCAGAACCAGTGCCAAGTAGACCTGGCGGATTTCCGCACGGCGATAACGACGCAATTGTCGGCGCTGCAATCCGCCATACAGGTGGAATTTGACAATGACCGCGCCCCGCCGCTGACCTGGCCGAAACCAACGCAGCAGACGGGCCAGGAACTCAGCCTGCTTTATTACGACCGCAAGGCCCCCTTCGTGGGGCGCGATGACGCGCTTGCGGCGCTGAACCAGTTCATCGACGATCCGGCCCCCGTGCTTTGGACCAGCATCACCGGCGGCGCCGGTGTGGGGAAAAGCCGTCTGGTGCTGGAGGCGCTGTCGCTGCGCCGTCTGACGGGCGGGGTGGTCGCCACATTCCTGCCGCCCTCGGCCGGCTGGCTTGCCAGCAAACGCTATGAGAATTGGCGCGCACCCGAACCCACGGTTCTGGTCATCGACTATGCCGGCGTGTCACCGGAACTGGTCCGTGATCTGATCGACAATCTGGCCTGCCGGACGGACGCCCAGGCCCTGCGCGCACCCGTGCGCCTGCTGCTGCTGGATACCCAACCCAACCAGGGCGAATTTGCCCTGCCCAACCGGATCAAGGACAGCACGGAAAAGGGCCGGCGGGCCGCCGACATGGAATGGTCGGACGCGGCGCGCGCGGCCCTGGACCTGCGCCCCCTGTCCGATGCCGACCTGTTCACCATCACCGCAATCTACCGCGAGGCGGTCCTGACAGACGTGGAGGTGGGGAAGGTGACGGCGGCGGTAAGGGCCGATGCGGAACTGGGCCGCCCCCTGTTCGCCGCCCTGATGGGTCTGGCCCTGCGTCACTGCACCGACACGCCGCTGACATTGGCCGGCGTCACCAGCCATTTCCTGAACCGGCAGGAAAAACATTGGATGGAGCGGGACAAGATCACGCCGCTGGACCGCACCCTGCTGGCCCTGGCCACTTTGGGCGGGTCGGTGCCGTTGGTGGATGTGCTGACCGACCCCTTGCTGGCGGATTTGCTGCCGGCGACCGGAAAGCCTCACCGCCCGACCCTGCGCCAGCATTGGTCATTGATGGCGGGAAAGCCGTTGCCCGACACCCACCTGACCAAGCTGGAACCCGATTATGTCGGCGGCCTCTATCTGCTACGTCATCTGAAACAGGCCGCCCCCGGCGACCCCCGCCAACCGGATGAGGTGGCAGCAGAGGTCAAACGCCTGATCACCCTGGCCTGGAAACATGGCGACCCGCGCGAACCGCTGATCAACCTCGCCCGCAATTTCGCGGGTGCTGCGGAATGGGTGGGGCTGGTGACCGAACTCGCCTTATACAGACCACCTAGCAAAAAAGGTTGGGGGTGGGCTTTCCTGCTCCCTGACCTCGCCTGCGCCATGACACAGCGCGGGGCTGATGACCAAGTTGACCGGCTGCTGGACGCCATTGGAGAGGGCAGCAGTCGGCAAGACAAGGTTCTGCTTGCTAGGGCTTGTTTCAAAAGTGGCCTAGCGGCGGACTTCGGCAACCATCCAAAGACGGATGAGCGGCTGGACCGTCTAAGTCGACTGGCCGACGACAATCCGACCCTCACGCTCGTCGCCCTTGAACTTGCCAAGGGACTGGTCAACGCGTTGGCGCGCCCCGGGCTAGACGCGGCAACGGCCGATAGACTATTGACGCGGTTGCGCGATCTCGCCACTGCGTATGACGGCATTTCCGATGTAGCCCTAGAATTGGCTAACGGACTCGTCAACGCCTCAGTCAATGCCGGAACAGACGTCGCAATGGCTGACACCTTTCTAGCAGAGTTGCGCGATATTAATACCATGTACGATGGCAATGCTGACATCGCCTTGACCTTGGCCGTGGGACTATTCAACGCCGTCAACAAGGCCGGGGCCGACGTCGCAAGGGTCAATACCTTGTTAAGCGAACTGCGCGACATTGCCAGGGCGTATGACGGTAATGCTGACATCGCCTTGCAACTGGCCACGGGACTTTACAACGCCTTCAATAATGGCGGGCCGGACATTAGAAGAACTAATACCTTGTTAAGACAGTTGTACGAAATAGCCAGCGTTTATCATGCAAACCCTGATATCGCCCTGAAACTTGCCAAAGCAATTGCCAATGCGTTGGCAATTGCCAACCAGGACGCAGGACGGAGGGAAAAACTGTTGAAGCAGTTGCAGGACATCGCCACTGCGCACAACGGCAATAAGGACATCGCTCTGGCCCTGGCCATGGGACTTGCCAACGCGCTGCCAGGTGTTAGAGCGGGCGCCGTACGGGCAGATAAACTGTTGAAGCAGTTGCAACATATCGCCGCCACGTACAACGGCAATACGGACATCGCTCTGGCGTTGGCGAGAGGACTATTCAACGCACTCAACAAGACCAGGATGGACACAGCACGGGCGGACAAACTATTGAAGCAGTTGCGTGACATCGCCACTGCGCACAACGACACCGCTGATGTCGCCTTGCTCCTTGCTAAGGGACTGTTCAACGCTTGTGACAATGCCGGGACGAACGGGGCCAGGGTCAATACCTTGCTAGATCAGTTGTACGAACTCTCTACGGCACACCAGGGCAACGCTGATATCGCCCTGCAAAGGGTCAATGGTCTGGTCATGACATTCCACAAGGGGTTTGGAAACGACACCGCCGTTCTTAACGAACTATCAGCACTAGCCTTGGCGCATCCAGAGGTGAGGCTGATACGGAATGCCCCGCACGCCGCCCAACAGATCATCGCCCGGCGACGGGCCGGGCAGGACATCTCCTAGAGACACGCCCACCTTTTCCCTTCACAGACCCCATTCTCCGCTATAGGATAATGATCCTTCAAAAAAGGATCAAAAGCCGTGACCCTGTCCTCATGCAACACAGATGATTTTGTGGTTCACCCGGTTGCACGGGGGCGGGTTGTCCTGGCGAAATCTCCGAATTCTGGCCCTGGCAAAAACTCCGTTCGCCGCTGGCACCCTGGCCAAATCTCCGAATCGGTGCTGTTGAAGGCCTTGGATTCCAAGGGGTTGCCGGCGGACTGGCTGAACCTCCGAATGGACCTGTTGTCCATGCCCCTTTCAGAGGTTCTGGTGGCGCCGTTTGTGCCTGAGAACCCTGGCAAAATCTCCGATTGGCGGCTGGCGGTCCTGCTGCGATTCGCCCTGACCGGGGCCTGCCGTCCGCCCGTTCGCCCCCGTCAGGCGGGCCAAGCCCCTGTAAACCCTGGCATAATCTCCGAATTCAGACGCTGGCGTGGGCTGCGTACGCAGATTTCTGGCCCTGGCAATATCTCCGAACAACCTCAAAATCCGGCCTTTCCTGAAGTTCCTTTACTTCCTTTTCTGATTCCTAGAGGCGAAATCGCCCCATCGGATCAAGGGCTTACGACCCATTCCGGGGAGGTTTTGCCAGGGTCAGGGGGAGGTTTTGCCAGGGTCGAACGGGAGGGATTGCCAGGGGTGAAGGGGAGGAATGGCCAGGGGGAGGGGGCGGCATTCGGAGTTGCCGGGACCCTACCTCCGACCTACACTGTGCCCATGGTTGCCAAGCCCACCAGCCCCGCCCCGCAGGCCCGCAAGACGCCGCTGACCCTCGTGAAAGCCACGGGGGCCGTGGAGATCAAGGCCGATGCCGACCTGTCGCTGGCCGACCGGCGGCTGTTCAACCATCTGCTGGCCCATGCTTACGAGAACCTGGGCAAGGTGGAAAGCCATTCGATCGAGCTGGCCTCCATCCGCCGTTTCGCGGCGGAGGTGCGGGACGGCACGGCGGATGTGAACAATACCCGCCTGAAATCCAGTATCGAGACATTGCAGAAGGTGCTGTGCCAGTTCAACTACCTGCGTTCCGACGGCACGCCGGGGTGGGAGTCGGCGCAGCTGATGGGTCCCTGCCGGATCGAGGGGGGGACGCTGACCTATACGTTCCATTCCTGGGTGTCGGAACGGCTGCGCGAACCAGCCTTATATTCCTATTTGTCGCTGCGCATCATCTATGAGTTTGAGAGCAAATATGCGCTCACCATGTATGAGGTGCTGAAACGCTATGCCGACCGCAATGCCGAGGAGCCGTACTGGCAGGCCAAGGTGGAGGAGCTGCGCGCCGTCCTGGGCTGTGTCGACAAGCTGAAGGATTGGAAAGACCTGCGCAAATACGCGCTCGACCCGGCGCTGGAGGAGATCGGACGGCTGGGCGATTTCTCTGCCACCCTGCATGAGATCCGCCAGGGCGGGGGCAGGGGGGGCGGGCGCGTGGTCGGCTGCGTCTTCCGCATCCACCGCAAGGACAAGCAAGCCGCCGAACAGGCCGCCCGCGAGCTGGCCAAGCCCAAGGCGCAGCGGCGCGGCGAACGGGCCGCCGCCGCCGAGGATGGCATGTTGGCGGCCCGGACGGAGGCGGCCCTGCGCTTCCTGGACGGGGCCGATGTCGCCAAACGGCTGCAATGGGCCAAGCGGGCCGAAGAACTGGGCATGACCCTGCCGCCCGCCGCCTCCGCCAAGGATAATCTGCGCAAATGGGTGCCGGCGCTGGCGGTCCTGATCGTGGAGGAGGAACGGCTGCGGGTGCGCGGCGGCGGGCCTACGCCGCCGGCCTGATGATGCATTTTCCCTCAGGCGCCGGGCGCTGCCATCCGGCAGCTTGGGCGTACGCGGGCATGTGCCCGCGGGCCTTGGATCGGGTTTACGTCGACTGGAATCACTCCATATCGTCATCCCGGCGGAAGCCGGGACCCAGCGTGAGGCGCGGTTAGCGCCGATATAACCCATGTCGCGGCAGACGCCGCTTTACGCTGGGTCCCGGCTTCCGCCGGGATGAGGAAGTAAACATGTTTCCGGTCAGAAGACGTTCGCTCTAAAGGGTCATCTTCCATGACCCTTGGTATTATTCCGCCGCGTGGTCCGGCACCGGTGCCACTCGGCCCCCCTTGCGCCCCACCCACCACTCCTGCAGACGGGCGCGCAGCATCAGGGCGCACGGCGTGACCACCAGGGTCAGCAGGGTGGCGAAGGTCAGGCCGAAGACGATGGCGTTGGCAATCGACGTCCACCATTGCGTCGCCGGCGCATCCACCGTCACCGCCCGTTCCAGCACGTCGATATTGACGCCCAGGCATAGGGGCAGCAGGCCCAGCACGGTGTTCAGCGCCGTCAGCAGCACGGGCCGCAAGCGTTCGGCACCGGTGCGCAGGATGGCGTCATAGGCGCTGGCCTCTGTCTTGCGGTACTGATCATAAGTGTCGATCAGCACGATATTATTCTGCACGACGATCCCGGCTAGGGAGATGATGCCCAGGCCCGTCATCACGATGCTGAACGGCTGACCGGTAATGATCAGGCCAAGCGTCACCCCGATGGTCGACATGATGACCGAGGACAGGATCAGGAAGGCGCTGTACAGGCTGTTGAACTGCGTCACCAGGATGATGGCCATGATGACCATGCCGGCCAGGAAGGCGTTGGTCAGGAAGGTCTGGCTTTCCTGCTGTTCTTCATCCTGGCCCTTGAAATTCACGTCCACGCGCGGATCGACCGGGTTCTTGACCAGCCAGGCTTTCAGCTCCGTCAGCTTGGTATCGGGCAGGGTGCCGGAGGTGACGGCGGCCTTCACCCGCATCACCCGTTCACCATCCACGCGGTCCACCTGACTGACCTTCTGCGCCGGGGTGACGGTGACAAAGTTGCTGATCGGCACCGATCCGGCGGAGGTGACGACGCGGACCGCATCGATCCGGTCGATGGAGCGGTATTGCTCCGGATAGCGGACAACCACGTCAATCTCGTCATCCGTATCATCGGGGCGATAGGTGGACAGGATCAGGCCGTTGGTCACCATGCGGACGGCATCACCCACGGCCGAGGTATCCAGCCCGAACTTGGCCGCCTGCGCCCGGTCCACATCCACCTGCCATTCGATGCCGGGCAGGGGGCGGCTATCCTCGATATCGATGACGCCGCCCAGGCTTTCCAGCCCGCGCCGCACATGCGCTGCCGCCGCCGGCAGCAGGTCGGGGAAGCGGGAGGAGAGTTCGACCTGCAGGGCCTTGCCCGTGGGGGGGCCGCTTTCCTGCTCCCGCAGCTCAATCTGAATGCCGGGCAGGTCGGCGGTGCGCCGGCGGATATCCTCCAGGATGACATCGGCCTTGCGCCGCTGCTGCCAGTCCTTGAAATCCAGCTGGATCTGGCCGATCACGTCGAGCGCGGCATCATCGCCGCCCCCGCCGCCATTGCCATCGCCGCTGGTGCGGGCATAGACGCTGTCAAATTCGTTCAGTTGCAGGATGCGCGCTTCGACCTGTCGGACCAGCACATCGCGTTCATCGATGGACATGTTGCCACGCGCATGTACCAGCACGGCGGCATTGTCCGGCTCCACATCGGTGAAGAACTCCACGCCATTGCCATGGGTGGCGTACCAGGCCTGCACCCCGATCAGCAGGCCGATGGTGGCCAGGATGACCATGCCGGGCCGGGCCAGTGCCCAGCGCAGCAGGGCAACATACGGCCCCTCCAGCCTGGCCGGCGGGTCGACGGGATCGCTTTCATCCTCATCGGCCAGTTGGTTGGCGGGGGCGTAGGGCAGCACCGGCCCATGCGCCCGCCCGAACCGTGCGCCCAGCACGGGAATGAAGATCAGCGCCATGGCCAGCGCCGCCATCAGGGTGGCGAACTGGCTGATCGGCAGGAACTTCATAAACTCGCCCACCACGCCGGGCCACAGCAGCAGGGGCGCGAAGACCGCCAGCTGTGTGGCGGTACTGGCGATGATGGGCCAGGCCATGCGGCGGGCCGCCAGCCCATAGGCGCGTTTGGGCGACATGCCGTCCGCCATCTTGCGGTCGGCATATTCGGTGACGACGATTGAGCCATCGACGACATTGCCCGCCGCCAGGATCAACCCGAACAGCACGACGATATTGATGGAATAGCCCATGCCATGCAGGACCAGGATGGCCGTCAGGAACGATCCCGGCACGGCAATGCCGACCAGAACGGAGGTACGAACCCCCAGCGAGGCGACGACAATCACCATGACCAGCAGCACCGTGATGGCCAGATTATTGCCCAGATCGTTCAACATCATCTTGATGTCGCCCGACTGGTCGCCCGTATAACTGACCACGACATTGGCGGGCCAATAGGCCTGTTCGGCGGCCACAACGGCGCGCACCCGCTCAATCGTGTCGATCACGTTCTCGCCCGTGCGCTTGGACACGTCCAGCGCGACCGCGCGGTCGCCATCCAGGCGGGCATAGCTTTCGGCATCCTTGAAGGTGCGGCGGATTTCCGCGATGTCGCGGAACCGGACCACGGCATCGCCCTGCACCTTGATGGGCATGTTCCAGATGTCTTCCACCGTCTCGAACAGGCCCGGCACCTTCACCGCGAACCGGCCCTGGCCGGTATCCAGGCTGCCCGCCGCCACCAGCCGGTTGGAGCGGGAGAAAAGCTGGGCGATCTGGGTGGCGTCCAGGCCGTAGCTTTCCACCTTCACCGGATCGACGATGATCTCCACCAGCTCCTCGCGGTTGCCGCGGATGGTGGCCGACAGGACGCTGTCGATGCCTTCCACCCGGTCGCGCAGCTCACGGGCCAGATGCATCAAGGTGCGTTCGGGCACATCGCCCGACAGGACGACGGACACGACGGGGAACAGGGAGAAATTGACCTCCGATATGCGCGGCTCCTCCACCCCGTCGGGCAGTTCGGCGCGCGCAATATCGACCTTTTCCCGCACGTCTGCCAGGGCCTGGTCGGCATCGAACCCGGCGGAGAATTCAAGCACGATGTTGCCGCCACCCTGATAGGCGGTGGATCGCATCTCCTTGATCCCCTCGATGGTCCGCACCTCCAGCTCGACCGGGCGCAGCAGCAGCCGTTCGCTGTCCTCCGGGCTGATGCCGGTATAGGACATGGAGACATAGATCAGCGGGATGTTGATATCGGGGGAGCTTTCCTTCGGTATGCTGACAAAGCTGATGGTACCGGCCACCAGCAGGAAGCACAGGGTCAGCATCACGGTACGGGCATGGGCCAGGGCCCAGTTGATGATGCCGTTCATGGCGCCTTCTCCATGACCGTAATGACCTTCTGGCCATGGGTGATGAAGTCCTGGCCCACGGTGACCAACGTGATGATGTCGGGCAGGCCGCCCAGCCAGATGCCGCCGTCGGGCGCAGTGCCCAGCAGCTGCACCGGCGCGAACCGGGCGGTACCATCGGCCTCCACCAGCTTCACGCCCACAGTGCCATTATCGGCCAGGGTCAGGATGCCGGGCGAGACGCGATGCGCCTTGGTCTCTGCCACCGGCAGGGACAGGGAGGCGGTCAGGCCGTCGCGGATGCGGTTGCCCGGATTGGGCACCTCCAGCTCGACGCGGAAGGTGCGGGTGTTGGGTTCCGCACTGGCCGCGACATAGGTGATGGTGCCGTCCAGCGCCGTGCCGTCCAGCAGCCGGGCACTACCCTTCATGCCGGGGCGCAGCTGGGTCACGTCGCGTTCGGTGGCATTGGCGACCACGCGGATCGGGTCCAGATCCACGATGGTGCCGACCACGCCGTTCACCTCCATGAAGCTGCCCACCTCCGCCTCGCGCGTTTCCAGAACGCCGTCGATGGGGGACTTCACCTCCAGATGCGCCACATCCAAGGCGGCCTGACGCTGTTCAGCCTCCGCCGCCTCGAACAGGGACTTGGTTTCGGCCAGCCGGATCTGCGACTGGAAGCCCTTGGCCTGCAGGCTGCTGGCCGCCTCAAACTCGATCCGGCGCTGCGCCAGCCGGGCCGTCGCCTCGTCCAGCCGTTCGCGCCGTGCCTTGGCGGCGATGCGCAGCACGGGCTGACCGGCGCGCAGGGTGGCGCCGCGTTCGGCCAGGATGGTTTCCACCGGTCCCGCCACCTCGGCCCGCAGGGAGACTTTACGGAAGGCCTCCGTGCGGCCCGGAATGGACAGGGCGGCCTGCATCATTTCCGCCGACTGGCGGCGCACCTGCACGCTGGCCTTGGGCGTGGCCTGGGGGGTGGGGGGCTTGCTGCCCGGTGCCTGTGCTGTCTGTTCGGGGGCCTTGCGGTCCCCAAATACCACACCCGACAGCACCCAAAGCACGGATACAGCCAAGATCACGGCCGCGATGATGACGGACCGACGATTCATTCCCTAACCCCCCATAGACAAACAGGCGCACCAAACCCCCTGTTTGGTGCGCCGCAATATGGCGCGCGCATTGATCGCTGCAAGTTGGGGCAAGGAATTAAGGGCATCCCGGCCTGTCCGCCGTGCTCTCCATCACAGAGGATTGAATCTTGTTCAAATCGGAAAAATGGTCATTCCTGTTCCGACGGGCTGGAACCTACGGCCACCAAGCGCTCCGAGGTGATTGCGAGATGCAAGGGCGGAGCCCGTCTTGTCGAGCGCGCCTTCAGGCCGGTCCGCGTATCTCGGCTGGCAAATCCAGGGTGACGGTGGTCCCGCCGGAGCCGGATTGGATGTCGAGCATCCCGCCCAGGGCATCCGCCCGCCGGCGCATGTTGCCCAAACCATAGCTGCCCGGACGGCTGACCACCCCGCCGCGTCCCTGGTCGATCAGGCACAAGCGCACGCCATGGCCCGGCTGCGGAGAGGGACCAGCTTCGATGGTCAGGGTGGGCGAGCCGCTATGACGGGCGGCGTTGACCGACGCTTCCTGCAGGATGCGGAAGATGTTGAGGGTGGCGCCAGGGTGCAGGCCCTTCACCTCCGGCAGGGTGGATGCGCGCCACACCAGCGTCACGCCCTGGGCCATGAGCTGGGGCTCTATCCGTTCGCGGAACAGGGCCAGCATCACACCGAGATCATCACCCGAACTTTCCAGCGATGCCACCACCAGCCGGAGATCGGCCAGCGCCCCACCAACCGAGACCGCGACCTCGCCCGATGCCTCCCCCTGCAGCTCGCACAGGGCCAGGATCGAGACGAGCTGGCCGGCGATGCCGTCATGCAGGTCACTCATCAGGCGCACGCGTTCGGCCTCCAGCACGGCTGCCTTGGCCTGCTTCTGCTCACGGGCGAAGCTGCGGCGCAGGGCGTCTTCGGCTGCCGCCACCTCGCGCCGCAAGCGCTGGCTGAACTGGTCCAGCACATTCATGGTCCGGGCAAAGCGCCACACCAGCACCGCCGAGACGACCGCCATGATGACGGGCCAGGCGAAGCGACCGAGCAGGACCCGGTTAGGCTCCAGAGAGTCGCGGGTGAGCAGGATGTCATGTACTGCAATGACCAGATTGAGCAGGAAGGCGCTGGCAAGCGCAGTGGCCGCGACATCCCGCTCACGGAAAGCCGCGCGCACCACCAGCACCAGCACCCATAGCGCGCTGGCGGACATGAATGGAAAGTAGATGCTTGTGAGCAGCCACCGGTGCAGATCGACCGGAAGAGTGAGAAAACTGACGACAATGAGGAGCGGCGGCACCAGGAAGGCGCCCAGGGGGACCGGCAGCGGAAGGCGGGCGAACAGCAGCGCCATGGGCAGCGTGAGGCAGGTGGCCAGAAACCGGGCATGGTTGATGAGCTGGAGAGAGCTGTCGCTCAGCATCCCTTCACCCAGGATCGCCGGTATCGACACGGCAGCGTGGGACAGGATGACGCTGCTGGTCACCAGGAAGACCTGATCACGACGGCGGGCGAGCCAGATGACGAACAGCGAAAGGCCCATGGTGATGTGCCAGCCGTCGATAATCCGTTGCATGGTCGAGAACAGGAACCGCCGCTGGTCATGGTTGGGGCGCAGCAGGGCGTCGGGCCCAATGGCGACACGATCCAGGAAGGCACTGACGACGCCACGCTTGGACAGGACGATCTCGAACTCGTTGATGCCAGGGCGCAGAAGCGGTGCCGGCACCAGGAACGGGACATTGCCGGCAATATCGGCCTCCGCCCGTTCCCATGCACTGGTGGCGAGGAAGACGCCGTTCAGGGAAATAGTGAGCACCCCCTGAAAAGACGGCGCATAGAACGACACGCCCTGCGCGTCTGCGGGCCGGGCGACCGGATCATACGCATACTCGATGCGAAAGGTGGCCGCGCAGCCTTCGGCGGCCTCAGTGGTCGGGCAGCGATAGGGCAAAGCCACGGGCGTCCATGCTGCCGGGCCGCCGGCCTGATCGCTGGGCACGGCCCGCCACGCCTCATCGATAAACAGGGCCGCCGCATCGTCCGACAGGGTCGGATTGGCGATGTAGGCGAGTGAGGTGACAACTGCGATCAGCAGCGTCAGACACAGGGCAGACCGCCACGCCCAGCCCCGCCGGGACAGAGGGGCGGACGCGCCAAGGCTCATGCCCGTATCGGCACTCGTCGACGGCATGGCGGCCCCTCAGCCCTTCAGGTTGATGATATTGTGATTGATCGCGGCGAACACCGCCTCGCCGCGGGAATTCACCTCCAGCTTGCGATAGATATTCTTGATATGGGTCAGCACCGTGTTGCGGGAGATGCCCAACCGCTCCGCGATGTCGCCATAGGTCAGGCCCTTGGCGACCCCCCACAGAATGTCTGTTTCCCGCTCGGTCAGCGACGGCACCGGTTCGGCTGCCGGCAGGGTCGACGGGGCGTCCTGCCGGCTCTGGACGCGTCGGACGATGGTGCGGGCGATGGAGGTCGAAATCGGTGACCGTCCGGCCACAAGGTCGAGCACGGAGCCCACCAGATCGATCGCCGTTGAATCCTTCAGGATATAGCCTGCGGCCCCCGCCTCGATGGCGGTCAGCACGCTGCGCTCATCCCCCAGGACCGACACCACCATGATTTCCATGGCGGGGTAGAGCCGCCGGTTTTCGTGGATCAGGTCCAGTCCGCTGCCGTCGGGCAGCTTCAGGTCGGTGACCAGGACCGCCGGCACATGGGCGGCACAGAGCGCGCGGGCCTGCGCCAGGGTGGCGGCAGCGGCGACCAGATCGATGCGGTCGGCGGCACGCAGGATCGCGCTCATGCGCTCGCGGATCGGACGGTCATCCTCCACCAGGAGGACGCGGATGCGGTGATCCGGCGCCGACGTCGCGTGCAACTCACTGGTCACCACAGGAAAACGCCTTTCGTCTAAGGGGATCGCATCCTGGTCTGCGCGCGCAGGATAGGAAGGTTCGCGAAATCTTGCCAATACCCAAACACGGGTCAAGCCGGCCCGCCAGCCCCGATCACGCCGCCTGCCGGCGCGGCTTTCAAAAAGAACCATCCGCCCCCCCCGGTGCAGCGGACAGCGCCCATTGCCGCAGACTACCCGCAACAGCTTCGCCGCAGCATCACACGATGTGGGGATACCGGGGTGGGGCGGGCCTGACTTAAGGTCAGCCCACTTGCTGCCGAACAAGACCGAAACAGGGGTTGGAAGATGACCAGCGTCAATTTTAAAGCGCTCTGCGAAACGGTCGCTGAAAAAGAAAATCTAAGCGCTGTACTTAAATAAAACCGCCAGAACCTTGACGTTCTGAAAACACTTGTCTGGATTCATCGGATCCATGCAGCCGCCAATATTTTTATTTATTTGGAGTGACTGACCATGGCTGATTTGCTGCCGACCGCCCAGGGGCCGTCCAGTGTTACGGTGACGGAGGGCGTGGCCTATTCCTTCACCGGGTCCAATCTGATCAGCCTGAATGATTCCGATGGCGGCGGGCCTGCGACGGTCGAGGTCACCTTGTCGGTGGCCCACGGTACCCTGACGCTGGGCAGTCTGACCGGCCTGACCTTCACGACGGGTGATGGCAGCGGCGATGCCAGCATGGTCTTCACGGCCAGCCAGACGGATGCCGACAGCGCCCTGGCGACCCTCAGCTACACCGCCACCGGCAACACCGACACCAGCGACAGCCTGAATATCCAGATTACCGGTGTCGCGGTGGCCCGTGACATCAACCTGCGCAGCCTGGCCAGCAGCGACGGGTTTCGCATCGCCGGCGTCGGCATCCAGGACAATTCCGGCAATTCCGTATCCTCGGCGGGGGATATCAACGGCGACGGCATCGACGATATGATCGTCGGGGCCGTCTATGCCGACCCGAATAGCCTGAGTGACGCTGGTGCGGCCTATGTCGTCTATGGCCGGTCCGGCGGCTATAGCAGCGTCGATCTGGCCGCTCTGGCCAGCAGCGACGGGTTCCGCATCGCCGGCGCCAGCGGAGGCGACAAAACCGGCTGGTCCGTATCCTCGGCGGGGGATGTCAATGGTGACGGCGTCGACGATATGATCGTCGGGGCGCGCTATGCCGACCCGAACAGCCGCAGCGATGCCGGTACAGCCTATGTCATCTATGGCCGGTCAGGCGGTTATAGCGGCGTCGACCTTGCCACCGTTGCCAGCAGCGACGGGTTCAAGATCGCCGGTGTCAGTGCTTATGATAACGCTGGCTATTCCGTATCCTCGGCGGGAGATGTGAATGGCGACGGCATCGACGATCTGATTGTCGGGGCCTACTATGCCGACCCGAATAGCCGGAGTGACGCTGGTGCGGCCTATGTCGTTTATGGCCGGTCCGGCGGCTATAGCGGTATCGATCTGGCCGCTCTGGCCAGCAGTGACGGCTTCCGCATCGCTGGAGCCGACGAAAACGACAATACCGGCTTTTCCGCGTCCTCGGCGGGGGATGTCAATGGTGACGGCATCGACGATCTGATCGTCGGGGCCATATCTGCCGACCCGAGTGGCCGGAACTATGTGGGTGCGGCCTATGTGATCTATGGCCGGTCCAGCGGGTATAGCGGCATTGATCTGGCCACGCTGGCCAGCAGCGACGGGTTTACAATCGTCGGCGTCAGCGGCGCTGACTTTACCGGCTCGTCTGTGTCGTCGGCGGGGGACATCAATCACGACGGCATCGATGATCTGGTGGTCGGGGCCAGATTGGTCGACCCGAACGACCGCGATGGCGCTGGTGCGGCCTATGTGATCTATGGCCGGTCCGGCGGGTATAGCAGTGTCGATCTGGCCGATCTGGCCAGCAGCGACGGTTTCAGGATTGCCGGCGCCAATGGCAACGACCGGGCCGGCTATTCGGTGTCCTCGGCGAGGGATGTCAATGGCGATGGCGTCGACGATCTGATTGTCGGGGCCGCCTATGCCGACGCGAACGGCGAGACCAATGCCGGTGCCGCCTATGTCATCTATGGCAAGTCAGGCGGCTACAGCGACATCGACCTGGCCGATCTGGCCAGCAGCGACGGGTTCAGGATCGCCGGGGCCACGGAATACGATACTGCCGGTGTTTCCGTGTCCGCCGCAGGGGATATCAATAGAGACGGTGTCGATGATCTGATCGTCGGGGCCAGCCGGGCCGACCCAAGCGATCGGGAGAATGCCGGTGCCAGCTATGTCATCTATGGCGTCAAAGCAGCGACGCCCACCGACAGCAGCATCACGATCAATATCAGCGGGGTGAATGACGCGCCCGGCTTTAGCGGCCTGGACGGCAACGCGGCCTTTACCGAGGGCGGCAGTGCGGTGGTGCTGGACGCCAATGTCACCGTGGCGGATGCTGAGCTGGATGCTGCGGGCAATTATAATGGGGCCGTGCTGACCCTGTCCCGCTCCGGGACCGCTGTGGCGGACGACCGGTTCAGCTTTGCTAGCAGCAGCGATTTCACGGTCAGCGGCTCCAGCCTGATGGCCAGCGGCAACAGCATCGCCAGTTTCACCAGCAGCGGCGGCACCCTGACAGTCACCTTCACCACCCATGCTACGCCGGCCCTGGTGGACAAGGTGATGCAGCATGTGGCCTACAGCAATACCAGCGCCACACCGCCGGGCAGCGTGACGCTGGCCTGGACGCTGTCCGATGGCAATAGCGGGGCGCAGGGCAGCGGCGGTGCCCTGTCGGCGACCGGCAGCAGCGTGGTGACCATCACAGCCGTGGACGGATTACCGACGGCCAACGGTCCGTCCAGTGTCACGGTGACGGAGGGCGTGGCCTATTCCTTCACCGGGTCAAATCTGGTCAGCCTGAATGATTCCGATGGCGGCGGGCCGGCCAGCGTGCAGGTCACCTTGTCGGTGGCCCACGGCACCCTGACGCTGGGCACCCTGACCGGCCTGACCTTTGTGACGGGTGATGGCAGCGGCGATGCCAGCATGGTCTTCACGGCCAGCCAGACGAATGCCAACAGTGCCCTGGCAACCCTCAGCTACACCGCAACCGGCAGCACCGACACCAGCGACAGCCTGAATATCCAGGTCGCTGCGCCCCGCGCCATCGATCTGGCCTCGCTGGCCAGCAATGACGGGTTCGCAATCACCGGCGCCGCCAGCTACGACAGTGCCGGCTATTCCGTGTCCTCGGCGGGGGATGTCAATGGCGACGGCATCGACGATCTGATCGTGGGGGCCATCTATGCCGACCCCAGCGGTCGGGAGGATGTCGGTGCCGCCTATGTCGTCTATGGCCGGTCTGGTGGCTATAGCGGCGTCGATCTCGCCGCTCTGGTCAGCGGCGACGGGTTCACAATCGCCGGTATCGGCAGCCCCGACCATGTTGGCTATTCCGTATCCTCGGCGGGGGATATCAATGGTGACGGCATCGACGACATGATCGTGGGGGCCAAATTTGCCGACCCGGGCAGCCGGAACGATGCCGGTGCGGCCTATGTCATCTATGGCCGGTCCGGCGGCCAGAGCGGCATTGATCTCGCCGCTATGGCCAGCAGCGACGGGTTCACAATCGTCGGCGCCAGTGATTACGACAATGCCGGCTGGTCCGTGTCCTCGGCGGGGGATGTCAATGGCGACGGTATCGACGACCTGATCGTCGGGGCCATCTATGCCGACCCAAATAACCGGAGCGATGCCGGTGCTGCCTATGTCGTCTATGGCC
>NZ_JBMDKE010000044.1:0-61044 GCF_057809555.1 Niveispirillum sp. FG156
CCCCCCCCCCCCCCCCCCCCACGGGGGGCTGATCCATGGCCTGGTTGTTCCGCGCCCAGCCCTACAGTGCCGTGGCGTCTGGCATCGTGTCGCTATACCTGTCAGACGTGGGTTTCATCACGGAACCAGGGGACAGCCCCGCCAATGTCTATTGGGATCGGCGCCTGCGTGTCGCCCTGTCATTGAAGCGGTCCCTGTTTGCCGGTGGTGATGTTGGAGGCCGGTCGGAGATCGGCGCGGGCGTCACAATTGCCGAGAACCTGGATGGCGCGCTGGATGGGTGGGCCAGTTACGATTGGGATGGCCGCCGCATCGACATCTGGTACAGCACCAAGGAAAAGCCGGTCTGGGCCGATTTCACGCTGGTATGGAGCGGTACGGCGGAACGGTTCGTGCCCGGCACGGATGAGGTGCGGGTTGAACTGCGCGACCTGCAATTGCTGCTGGACCGGTCCTATCAGGCGAACCGCTTCGCCGGCACGGGCGGGGCGGAGGGCTTTGCGGAACTGGCGGGGCGACGCAAGCCCAGGGCCATGGGGCGGCCCCGGCAGATATCGCCTGTCCAGATCTGCAAAAGCCCCGTCGTCTATGCCTATGGCGATGGCCCCTGTGGTGGCGTCCTGGCGGCCTATGACCGGGCCGATCTGTTTACAGCGGTCGGGTTGGATTATTCGACCTACGCCGCCATGACGGCGGCCAGCATGACGGGGCTGGATTATGTCACTTGCAATGCCCTGGGCCTGATCCGGTTCGCGGCACAGCCCGTGGGGCCGGTCACCCTGGATGTTGAGGGGCGCAAGCTGGGTGGGTCGACGGCCCTGACCTTCGCCGATATGCTGTCGGTGGTTCTGCCCATCGACACCAGCCTGACCAGCGGTGATTTCGCCACCGGCACCGTTGCAGCCATGAACAGCCTCTGCCCGCAGGTCCTGGGTCATTGGTATGACGGTTCGGGCGAGGTGAATTTCGCCGATGTGATCGATGAATGGGCCGAAAGCATCGGCGCCCATTGGGGCTTCGATCTGGATCGAAAGCTGGGGCTGGGCCTTTTCACGACGCCAAAGGTGACGGCGGATTACAGCTTTGTGCAGCGGCAGATCCTGTCCATCGAACCGGCGGCGGCAGATCGGCGGCTGGCCACACAGACCATCGGCTTTGGCCGGCGGTGGCTGCCTCTTTCCGATTCCGAGATCGCCGGCAGCATCGTGTCGGGCCGTGACGCCCTGGGCCAGGAATGGCAGTCGGCGTCCTATACCGACAGCGCGGTGGTGGCGCAAAGCATGCTGGCCCGCACCGAACGGGTGGATACCTGCCTGATGTCGCAAAGCGATGCGGCAGCAGAGGCGCAGCGCCGGGTGGGCCTGCATGGCCCCCGCCGGCAGGCGTTTGAGTTGCGGGTGCCGTTCACGCCCGGCCTTGACGCCGGCGCCACGGTTTCGGTGACGCATGAACGACACGGGCTGTCGGGCGGCAAGCGCTTCGTGGTGATGGCGGCCGAGCGCGATGCCGCCGCCGAAGAACATCTTCTGACCCTGTGGGGATAATCATGGCCGTGAAATTCCGCCCGTTGGGCCCGCCCGTCCTTCTGGAGGATGCGGCGCCCCCGCCTGCATCCAATGACCGGGACGTGACTGGGTACGATATCCGTTTGGGGTTCGAGTGGCTGGACACGACAAACGCCGCCAACCCGCAGCTGTACCGCTGCATTGATGATAATCCGGCGGCCTTGCGTTGGATCAGGCTTTCTGACTTGGAGGGTAACTTCCGCGATAACATCCTGGTTGGGCGTGGTGCCGGTTCAAAGATTGAAGGTTCAATCTATGGCAATGACAATATCGGCATCGGGACCAATGCGTTGGCGGATGCGCTGGAGTCACAGGCCAGTGTCGCGATCGGTACCGACGCCTTGGCGAGTGATACAGATGGTTCATTTAATATTGCCATCGGGTACCGGGCGCAGTTCAGTCTGGATGGCCGCAACGGCAATATCGCCATCGGGTATCAGGCTGCAATGGGCGGTCCGACAACAACGACCTTCGACTACAATATTTTTGTGGGCTATGCAGCTGGTAAAAATCTTCTTGATAGTGACAGTAACGTGGCTATCGGATCGCAGGCCATGCAGGGGACAGCTGCGTCTATTCCGGCAATGAATGTTGCTGTTGGGTCCAGGTCTTTACAAAATATCACGGAAGGGCATTCCAATACATGCATTGGTCTGGAGTCAGGAGACACTTTAACAAGTGGTTCATCAAATACAATTATTGGATGGACAGCGGATGTCGATATCGGCAGCCGATCTAACTGCATTGTCATCGGTGCCGGCGCCATACCGACGAAGAACAATCAGCTGGTGCTCGGGTCGGCGTTGCGTTCGCTGGTCACCCACGCCACAGCCGGCGCCACATCTGAATATCTGGAGGTGCTGATCAACGGCACCGCCCGCAAAATCGAACTGAAGGCGATGTGACATGGCCTCGCTGCTCATGCTGTGGGACATCGCGTCCGACACCGGCACGCTGTCTGCTGCCGGTACCAGCCCCGGATCCTGGGTGGAGAGTGGGGGGCTGAGCGTCCAGAACCTGCGCACCGACGATGTAATGGCCGTGGCGCGCTATACGGCTATCGCCAGCAGCACCGCGCGGGTCAAGGTCGCGATGGAGCGGGCCCGCCCCATCGATATCGTGGCCGTGATCAACCACACTGGCAGCGAGACGGCCACCTGGCGGCCCTTGCTGTCGGCCAATGCCGATCTATCAGCGCCGATCTATCAGCCGGACCCAATGGCGATGTGGGGCGCCACCTTCATCTGGGGATCGCGCCCCTTCGGCGATTTCCCGTTTTCAGGCATCGATATCGCCAATTATCCGGGCACCCCCGTGGTCTGGCATCGCCTGACGGAGCCTGTCTCTGCCCGTTACCTGGGCGTTGATTTCATCGATGCCGGCAATCCCGCCGGATATTTCCAGGCCGGACGCCTGATGGCCGGGGTGGCATGGCAGCCGCCCATCAACATGGCCTATGGCAGTTCCATCGGCATTGTGGACCCGTCGGAAAAGAAACGGACGGATGGCGGCCGCCGGCTGGTGCGCCGCCGCGCCCGCTGGCGCACCTGGAAAATCAGTCTGGAATATCAGGACGTGCGGGCGGCCATGGGCGTCTACCACGATCTGATGTGGATGAAGGGTATTGCCGGCGACCTGTTCATGGTCTGGGACCCTGGCGAAGATGCGGCGGTGATGAGCCGCCAGATCATCTATGGCGCGCTGGCCGCCACTGGAGAGGTGGCGCTGACGACTCGCGAGCGCTGGTCCGTGACTTTCGAGATTGAGGAGCTGATCTGATGCCCATCATCAATGGCACGGACTGGACGCGCGATGATTTCAGCCCGTTCGACTATTACCAAAATTGGGACCCGTTCTGGACCGATGTCATGGCGGAGATCGGCGGTGTGGAAACCACCGCCGCAGCGGTTGATGCCGCCCTGGCCAGCACGATCACGGCGCGCGACGCGGCGGCGGGGAGTGCGGGGGCGGCGGCGGCGGATCGGGTGACGGTGGGGGCGGACAAGGCCAGTGTGGCGACGGCCAAGGCGGCGGTTGAGGCGCTGGTGGGGTCGGCGGGCACAGGCACGGCCACGGGGCTGGTCTATGGGGCGCTGACCAAGAGCTTTGCGACGGCGGCGGACGTGGTGGCGACCTTTGTCTATGATACGCGCCTGGACAGCGATGGCGGTGCGTGGCGGGCCAGACTTGGGTGTCCGGCGGTCATGGGTATTGTGGTTCGGACATCGACGGCTAATCGGCTGGCAATCTATGACATGCATCTCCTGGATGCGCAGTCGGTGCCGACGCTGTGGCGGACGGTCGCTGCCGCTGCCGGTGGGATCCTGGACGGGACGCCGACCGGCGTCTTCGCCCTTCAGGGGCGCGTGTACGTTACAGGCTCCACAGGACTGTACACGCTTGATTTTGCTGGCAACACCGCGCGTCGCCGCGACAGCACCGACCTGCGCACATGGAGCGGCACACTAACCCAGGCTGGCATCTATGGTGGCGCCCAGGCGTCCGGAGCGCTTGTGTCGGCGACTTGCAGCGCCGTCCATGCCCGTGTCCTGCCCGGCGCGCCGCTGGACAGTGCTGGTCTGCCGGTCCCGACTGTGGCCGTGGCGACGGCGGGCGGGGCGTCGGTTATCCATCCGTGGGGCGCGGTTTATGATATTACCGGTTATGGGGGGCTGACGAAGGCGTGGCTTGGGGATCGCAGCTTGTATGCAGCTACGGCGGGCCTGATAGATGTCCACCCGCTGCCATATAGCGATGTAACACTCTCCTCCCGGTCAGCGCGTTATTCGTCCGCCCTGGCACTGGCACCATCACTAGTTACGCTAGGCGGAAATCTGGGCGGTATAAATGTGACGCCCGGCGGTAATCTGGCGATGGGCGGTGCCGGTGTCACCATTATTGCTGAAGACATCGCCAGCCCCGCTAACGGGATGGTCTCCTATGCCGCCATCAACTACGCCACCGGCTGGCAGCCCGGCGACATCCGGGGCGCGTGGCTTTGCGACACCACGACGGGCAACATCACCGGGTCTGGCGAACTGGTCAGCAATGGCGCTTTTGGGACCGACACAGCCGGCTGGTCACCGGCGAACAGCGCCAGTCTGTCGGTGGTGTCGGGCCAGTTGCGGATAACGAACGCTGCTGCCAATGGGACCGCCTCTACTGCGATTTCCACGGTGACGGGGCAAACCTATCTGCTGTCCGTTGATGTTGGCACGATATCGGGCGGCACAGCGTTTATCGGCGTCGGCACAGTGGCAGGCGTCAACAACGTCGGGGCCGCCACGGCTGTTACAACCGGCCTGGGTCGGCAAATGCAGTTCACGGCGACGGCCACCACCTCCTACATCAATCTTGGCAATCTCAACACTTCGACCGCAACGGATTTCGACAACGTGTCGTGTCGCCTCGCCCTGCCAGACCGCAGCTACAAGGGCCGTGGGCTGACGGTCAACGGTAGCCTGCAACGGACGGCGCTGCCCTGTGGGCTGGTGGCGGTTTCAGGCTTCAGCGCCGCGAACTACCTTGAGCAGCCGTACAATCCTGACCTGGATTTCGGGACCGGGGATTTCTGTATTGCTGGATGGGTAGTTTGTGGCGCTACAGCCATCGCCGGGACCGCGACAATCCTGTCACGGTCCGGGCCATCCGGCGCATCGATTATCATTGATACGGGCGGTGGGACCGGCGCCATTAGGGCAATTCTGAATGACGGGACGTCAAACTATGTCGGCACCGGCACTGCGCTGCCGACATCAGCCGCAACGCTCGTCGCCATTGTGAGGCGGTCACTTTCGCTTGAAATCTGGATTAACGATGTCCGTGTTTCGATCGCATCGCTTTCCGGCATGGGGTCCCTGAGTAATAGTGCCGCCGTTTTACGTTTCGGCCTCACATATGCCGGAGTCTCCCCCTTCAGTGTTGCCGGCTCATCCTTGGGGATGTTCCGCGTATCCGCCTACGCCCCCACGCCCGCGCAAATCCGCAAGATCTATGAGGATGAGCGGGCGCTGATTATCGGCGGGACCCCCGCCACTCTGGGCGGCACGTCCAACAACGTCACGGCGCTGGCGGCCAATGATGCCAACGGCACCTTGGCGGTAGGCACCGGTGACGGCGTGTCGGTCTTTGCTGGCCTGGGGCGGGTGCAGTACCTGGACGGGGCCAGCGGCGGGGCGGCCATCGGGAATGACGCCATCGTATCCGTGTCGGCCAGTGGCCCGCACATGCTGATCGGCACCAGCGCCAATGCCGGACTGATCAGCGATGCCGTCAATGCGCGGGACAGGCTGTCGCCTGCCGGCCCTGTGCGGCCCGTCAGTGCAGCTGATCCATCCGTGGTTGTGGCACGTGGGGTGACCACGGATGCCACACCCACCGACCTGTCGCCCCGCATCTTTATCGGGGAGCGGGAGGCGGTGACCCTGGATGTCACCGTGCAGGCCCGGACCTATGGCGCGGCATCCACGCAGGGCGGCACCTATCGCCGGCTGGCCCGCTACATCCGCGATGCCGGCGGCAACGTCACCCTGGCCGGGTCGGTGCAGACCATCGGCACCGACCAGGAAACCACCGCCGGCATGGATGTCACCCTGTCTATCGACACGGCAGCCCAGACCGTGACCCCGCGTGTGACCGGGGTGGCGGCCACCCGCCTGGTCTGGACCGCCCGCATCATCATCACCCGCATTTCGGAGGAGGCATCCTATGCCGCGTAGCATTGATATCGGCACCGGCCTTTATGGTGCAGGGCGTTACCTTGCTGTCTGGACCATGGTGGCGGGTTTCCCGCGCTGTCAGGTACCGGCCCTGGTGCTGGGCAGCGCCGATCCCGCCGCTGTGGCGGCGGCCATCGCCGTCAATCGGGCGGTGACCGGCATCGCCGCGCGGGCCGAAGCGGTGGAGGCGGCGGCGTTGCTATCGGTGCGGGAGCCGCCGCCGGAAACGGTGATGGCGGCGGGGCTGGATGGGGAGCCGGTGGAGATCGATAATCCTGCGTGGCTGGCATGGGTAACGGCGGGCGCCCTGGTGGCCGATGCGGCGGGGGATGAAGACCTGCAGCATCTGCTGCGCACCCGCGCCGGGACCCTGACGGTTGATGCGGGCGGGGTGGAGGAGGTGGGTTGGACGCTGTCCCTGCCGCCCGTGCCGGATCTTGACCCGGTGGCGCAGGCGGCGGATTGGGATGGGCTGGCCTGGACTGTGCGGCCCCTGACCGATGCGGAGCGGGCCATCTGGCCCCTGCGCCCGCCGCCGGTGCCGGCCACCGTGACGCGGGTGCAGCTGCGCCTGGCGCTGGCCGCGCGCAACCTGCTGGATATCGTAGACAGCGCCGTGATCCTGTCCGGCGACATGGAGCTGGTGGAGCGGTGGGGGGCCGCCAGCATGGAGCGGGATAGTCCGCATCTGGCCGATATGGCGGCGGGCCTGGGCCTGACATCGGGCGATATCGACGCAATCTTCCGCGCGGCTGCCGCGCTCTAGGGGGGCAATCATGATCTGGAAAGAGGTGGGGCGCCGCCTGGGCGAGGCGGCGTCGCTGGGGAGCTGCGCGCTCAACATCCTGATCGGAACCGGCCATCGCAAGCTGACCCTTTCGGCGGGCACATGGCAGTTGCACCGACAGGGCGCGCGGCGGGCGCGGGTGCTGCTTCCGTTGATCGAATGGATCAACCGGTTTTTCACGCGGCCCGACCATTGCCGGCGGGCCTGGATCAAACACATTCCCATCCTGGTGATGGAGGGGATAGATATTGGTGATGGGAGCGGGGGATAATGGCGCAGACCGAAGACACGATGCGCGTTGGATCGCGCATGATGATGTTCCCGACAATGTTCGCAGCCGTCATTGCTGGCGGCATCTGGTACGCAGCGATGCAGCATGCAGCGGTGCAGGCCCTTACCATTGAGGTTGCCACCCTCAAGCAACAGGTCCAAAGCCGCACGGAAACCGAAATGCTGATCGACAAGAGACTGGCGCGGGTGGAGATCCTGCTGGAGACAATCGCCGCTCGCTTGCCGCGCGAAGACGCCCGACCGGGCGGTCCCCGCTAAGGCCATCACAACATCACTACATTGACCAGCCCGGCCTTCGTGCCGGGCTTTTTCATGGGGGTTCGCATGATTCCCGCTGATTTCCGTGGCCGTGGCCCGCGCGCCACGCTGGAGGGGTTCGTGGCATCGGCCAGGGTGCTGGGGGTGGAGCTGGCGGCCATGCTGGCCGTCTGGACGGTGGAATGCGCCGGCGAACCGTTTCTGCGGGATGGCCGGCCGGCCATCCTGTTCGAGGCGCACATCTTCAGCCGCCTGACCGGGCGCGTGCATGATGCGGCGGCCCCGGACGTGTCCAGTCCCACCTGGAGCCGTGCGCTCTACAGCCCCACCCGCGCCGGTGAATATGCGCGTCTGGCGCGGGCCATGGCTCTGTCCCGCGATGCAGCCCTGATGTCGGCCAGTTGGGGCGGTTGCCAGATCCTGGGTGCCAACTATCAGATGGCGGGATTCGCCAGTGTCCAGGCCATGGTGGCGGCGCTGTGTGAAACGGAAGGGGCGCATATCGGCGCCTTCATCCGCTTCATCCAGGCTCGCGGATTGGTGCCGGCGCTGCGGGCCAGGGACTGGGCGACCTTTGCGGCCGGCTACAATGGCAGCGCGTACCGCGAAAACCGGTATGACGAAAAGCTGGCGGCCGCCTATGCCGTCAATGCCGGCGCCCTGGCCGACGGCATGCTGGGTCCCGGTGACAAGGGGGAAGCGGTGGCCGTGCTGCAAAGGATGCTGATCCGCGCCGGTCATGACATCAGTGATGACGGCGCCTTTGGCCGCATGACCGGTCTGGTCGTTGAAAGGGTGCAGGCCCGCGCTGCGCTGCCCGTCACCGGTCGCGCAGATGCCGCAACGCTGGCGGCGCTGCAAGCCATGATCGGCGGGTGATGATGGCCGACCTCCCCGACACCCCTCCCTGGTCACCCTTTCGCCGGGCCGTCGCCCGCGCGCTTCTGGGGGCCGGCGGGGCCATGGTGGCGCTGGGGGCCTGCCCCATCGTCAGCGATGCCCGCGGGGCGCTGCTGATCGAACAGGGCGCGACCCTGATGATGGCTGCCGGCCTGTTCGTGATTGGCGGTGCCAGTTCAGAGCGGGCGGCGGCCTGGCTGTCGGCGCGGCGCGGCATGCCGGTCATGGCGGACCCGTCTCCGTTGCCAGCATATCCCCCGCAACCGCCCGTGACGATGCCGTTTGGCGGGACGGGCCATGGGGGAATCGGCCCATGATCGGGACTGTACTCGCGCTGCTGCGCGGCCACTGGCTCCCGCTTCTGGGCGCCGCCGCCATCGGGCTGCTGGCCTGGCAGTGGCATAGCCGCGGCCAGGATCTGGAGCGGGCCCGGCTGAACGAAGCCCTGATTTCAGAGGCAGCAATCCGCAACGCCGCCGCCGTGGACGCCGTCCAGCGCGATGCCGCCCGCAATGTGCAGGCCCTGGAGGCTGCGGCCCGACGCGCTCAGGCGCGGGCACGGGATTCCGAACAGATGGAAAGGAAATTGCGCGATGCGCCATCGACGCGCCAGTGCCTGGATAGCCCTGCTGTCCGTCTTGGCCTTGACGAGCTGCGCCGCCGTGCCGCCGCCCGTGCCGCAGGTGGTCCTGAAGGATCGGTCGCCGATCCCGGAAAGCCTTCTGACCTGCGATAAGGCTCCGGCCCCGCCTGACGCGATGGCCAGCGACGCCGACCTGATGCTATATGCCGGCGCCGTCTGGGATGCCTGGGCCGATTGCTATGACAAGCTGGCGGACGTGCTGGCCCGGCAGCGGGAGGGGCAGCGCCAACGGCCCGCACCATGACAGCTTGCGCCCGCGCCTTCGTTCTGCCTATGTTCCAGTTGGGCGGCGGAGGCAGGCATGTGCAATCACTATCGCGGGCCGATTTCAAAACAGAACCTGGGCCTTGATGTCTATGGGTTTGAGGAATTCAGCGATCTGAAGATCGACGTGTTTCCCAACCGACCGGGCGTGGTCCTCCGCATCGGTGACGATGAGCGACTGCGCGCCGACGCGATGAAGTGGGGATTTCCCAAGCCGACAGGCGATCTGACCGGCGTGGTCACAAATGTCCGAAATTATCATAGCCCCTATTGGACGCCGTGGCTAAGTCCCGCGAACCGGTGCCTGGTGCCGTTCTCGATGTTCGCGGAGTATGCTCCGGGCCCCAAGCCCCGCAAGGAAGTGTGGTTTCGGGCCACCGATGACCGCCCGGCGGCCTTTGCCGGAATATGGCGCGGCTGGGGCCGGAACAGGCCAGCGGGCGCATTGGACATCTTCGCGTTCATGACCACGGATCCTAATGACGTCGTACGGCCTATCCATGAGAAGGCTATGCCCGTCATCCTGATCGGCAGGCAGGCCATGCAGGACTGGCTCACGGCGCCTTCGACGGATATCCCGCGCATCGCCGTTCCACTGCACAACGATGATATTGAGATCGTGCCGGACGCGAACCTGGAGAGCCCGTAGAGGGGCAGTTGCCGTTGGCGCGACCGCCTGGCCGTTCCTGCAATGTTCGCGCCAAATGCAGGACAGTGCGCCATGGTTCATATGAACCGCGCCACATGCCTTAACATGGCAAACAGCGCCGAAAAAGGCGAGGCGAACAGCGCCCCCTCCGTTAGAACGCTTGGCGTTCCACACGGAATACAGTCCTCCGAAGGCAGAGGCCGATGGTTCGAATCCATTCGGGTCCGCCAATTTTTCCCAATGAAATCAATAGACTGACAATGATAGCGGGGCGTTGGTCCCTCAATCATCGCTCAACTCATCGCTCAATTACGTTTGGGAATATCTGCACCCCGTGCTGACCGCCCTGGCGGGAAGGATGCAGAATCTCCGCCATTTTCATTTCCGCCCCCGGCCGCCTTTGCCCAAAAGGTCTCGAACCCTGTCATGCCGCCCATCGTGATGGGCGTACACACGTTCCGCCGTTTCCATGGTCACATCGACCCAGCCGCAAGCATCGAAGAGGGAAACGCCGGACTGGGCCAAATAGGAGATGCAGGTGTGGCGAAGGGTGTGGGGTGTGACCACATCGGGATCGAGGCCCGCCGCTTCTGCTGCCGATGCGAATGACCTCTTCAGATCTTTGATATGGCGGTTGTGGGGGCCGTACTCGAAAACGTGAGTTTTCGTCCGCTGGCGTGTGTAGTGCAAGAACCGAAGCAGCCTACCCGGAACCTCCAGCCTGCCCCTTTTCTTCGCCGTTTCAGCACGGCCAACAGGCCGGAAATCGATCACGCCCTTATCAAGATCGACCCAGCCGCCCTGAAGGTTCGGTGCCCATTGCAGGGAGAGAATCGCCTCCTTGCGCCGGCCCGTATAAAAAGCGACGAGGATGAATAGGGACAAGTGCCGCGCTGACCGCCGGTCTTTTCTGGCTGCGCGGATCAGCTTGGCGACCTCCCTGCGTGACAAGTATGTTTCCCGCGGCGTGGATGCTGGCGGCAGCCAGACCGCAGGGATCGATGGAATATATCCCTCGCGATGGCAGTATCCCAGGGCTGCGGCGAGGGTCGCGAGTTCACGTCGTACCGTTGCCGGGGATACCGGCACCGTCCGGTAGCGCGGCGGATCGGTATCTGGAATGCGCTGCTTCTTCTTCCGACTGGCCAGGTACTGGCGGCAAAGTTCGCCCTTGATGTCGGAAACAAGGACATCTGCCCAGAATGGGGTCATGGATTGGATAGCCCAGCCAATCCGTTGCGGGGCGGCCGTTGTATTCGCATGCTGGTCAATATAGATGGACAGGACCTGACCGCATGTCATGACTTCTGCGCGCCGGTTCGCCGCATCCGGTTTTGAATTCTCGGCTGCGATGGCAGCGGCCTGCTGCTCCAGGATGAATTCGGCCAAAGCTCTTTCAGCCCCGCCCCTGTCCTCCACCGGGCAACCGGTGGAGATGTCCCGCTTCCCCCTGGCGGGATCCTGGTATCGGATATACCAGCGGTAAGTTGCCGATCCTTTCGTGCACAGAGGCACCAGTCGCGGCCCCATGGTGGCTTGGCGGGGTTTCTTCATGGCCATCTTGTTTCACCTTTGACCGAAGGCCGTTGATCCTCGCTTCGTTTGGACTGCTGCAGTTTGTGGCGACACGCCGTCACGGCACCAAATCCTGCGCGATGGGCATGGAAGCGACAAGTTCTTCGACCTCCGTACCTGTCAGCGTTCCATGTTCAACCAGGATGGACGCAACCTTGTCGATGGCCGGCAGGCGCGGTCGTAGAAGCGCCAACACCCGTTCATACTCTTCGGCCAGCATGCGGCTGACCTGTTCCGCCAAGCAGGGGTGAGCCGACAAGAACCAATGGGTATTTTCGGGGACGGCGTTGCCAAGCCACAGCAGTCGGTCACCGAACCCATGGCCAGCCAACACGGCGATTGCCAGGCTGGTGGTGCGCGCAAGATCGCTGTGTGCAGGACCGCCGGACCCGAAACCAGCGGTTCCCAGGCACAGCTCCTCTGCCGCGCGACCCGCCAACAGGATGCGGATATGAGCACGGGCATCGGCTTCGGTGTCGAACTGGCTCAGTTCGAACTGGACACCGGCATGTTGGCCCTGAACCTTGACCATCTGGACCTGGCCCGGCAGCTCGACGGCAGCGGCGATTGCATGGCCAGCCTCATGAACGGCGACCCTGAAATGCAGAGCGACGGAAACGGTTTCAGGACGCGGGATATGAGCCAGCAGGTCGTCAGGCGTCATCGGCCGCCCGGCGCGACGGGACTGACGCTTGGCGTCGCGGGCCCACAATTCGGCTTCAGCGCCGGATGCGGTCATGCCCGCCACGTAGGGTAGGAGGTCGACACCGGGGAGATTGTCCGGACCGAGGTGCTGGCGCAGGATTCCGGCCAGCGCCTGGTCATCGGGCAAGGACACCATGATCACCCGGTCGAGCCGACCGGGCCTGACCAACGCCGGGTCGACCGACAGGCTGTTGGCCGCCGCCAGCAGCACAACCCCCTCCCGCGCGAGGGTGCCGTCGGTCGCCTCAAGCAGCGCATTGACGACCTGGATGCTATAGTCCCGCTGATTATTCCGCAGGGATTGCCGATCCGGGAAGGCGTCAACCTCATCGATGAACAGGATGCAGGGGGCCTGCGCCCGTGCCTGTTCAAACGTGCTGCGCATTGCCGCCAGCATAAGACCAAGGTGCCCTGCCGCCTGCCATTCACTATGCGACCCGGTCACAAGCGGCAGCCCGGTGGTCCCCGCCAAAATCCGGGCGAAGGAGGTCTTACCGGTTCCAGTAGGGCCGACCAACAGGCACCCCCTATCGACCTCCTTCCAGGGCAATCGTCCGGCTAGGTATTCCTTGAGATCTTGGACGAGGCTAATGCCCCAGCGCTTGGCATCATCCATTCCGTAAAGATCGACCAGCTTGGGACCGTCGTACGGGATGACTTCCGATGCGCGATTTGCAAATGACCGGAGACGCTGAATCCAGGCATCGCCGTCTTCCCCGGGCCGCTGTGACACGCGGAGAATGTCCGGGGTGAGACAGGTGCAAAGACGGTCTTCAATGGTGAGAGCAGGGTGATGCCCCGTCAGCACGTGGGCGGCCACCGTCATGGCAGCACCGTCCAGCATTGGGAGGATCAGATGGTGATCGGCGGTGAGCCTGACAGAGGCCGGGAGGCTATCCAGCCGGGCGGCCAACACGATGGCGCCTTTGCCGCTTCCCAGAGCTGTCGTCATGATGTCAATGTCCGACGCGTTCCATTGCTTATCCTTCTCGCCTGACCCGCTGAACCATGCCCATTCCGGGCGAGCGGGGGTGTCGGGTACTTCCGGGAGCGCAGTTTCCTCGTCGTCACCGAGAGCCAGAGCTTCGATCATGGTGGTGAATTGCGCATCGTCCAATTCCAGGGGGCCGGAAAGGTAGAGTTTCAGTGTTTCGCGGACGGGGCGAAGCCAGTCCTGCGCGGGCACCTCAACAATGATGAGGCAACCGCCCTTGTCCAGCGCGTCCGCGATCCGCGGGGATGCGGCCAGACCGCGATCCAACAATGCCCACGCGGCGGCACAGTCTCCGGTTGTGATTGTGGGAGAAGGGCGTGTGCCCTGCTCCATTTCGAGGGAAGCGGCAGCCCTGGCGTTGTGTTGTTTGGCGATGACGGCCAGGGTGGTCGGGGCCGTGGCGGCATTGTCATTCATGTTTGGCCTCTTGGGGATAAAGGAGGGGTGTTCCCGCCGGATGGTCGGCAGGCGGCGCGAAGGGGTGTCTGGAGGGCACGCCCGGCAATGCAGGCATGGGGGGGCAATGGCCGACTGTCTGGCGTCGGCGGCGTGCTTTATGGGGGGAAGAGGGCCGTGTCGAAGATCACGGACCAGAAAAAGAGCGCGGCGGCAGGAGCCGGCGGCCGAGTCCCAGAATGTGACGCCAGGCAACGCTCTCGGTGATCCGATCCCCTTCCTTTTCGGGGTTTTCAGGGACGATCACGGTGGCCAGCGATGTGAAGTGGAACTCAATACAGGATATACATGTAGGATGAGATGAACCTGGCGGCGATCAGCCCATGAGGCCGGCGGTGGGCGGGACGATCTCGAAGCTCGCCATAAGGCTCGACAGGTCATCTTCCAGATCCTGTTCGAAAAGCAAAGCTTCCAGACGCCGGCCGAATTCCTGGTAGGTGTTCTCGATGACGGACCTGAGGATGGTATTGTACCGCGCCTCCAGTTGCTCAAGGCTGACCCGAAGGTCCGGCGGCACTGCCGATGCCCCATGCACTGCGCAGACAGCGGCGGTTGACTCGAAGACTTTTGTGTTGAGCATAACCTCGGCATAGCTCTTGCCGATCAGTCGCATGCAGCGCATATCCCGAACTGTCTGCCGGGTCTTGCCGGCGTCGGTCTTGGCGAACCCCCTCTTAAGTTCGAAGATGTCGATCGCCTTGCGTGCCGCATCGAGGATCAGCAAGTCGGGTGCGATCTTGCGGCCGGTACCGTCCGCATAGTGCAGATCTGACTGCATGAGCGCATCATGGCTGATGCTACCGGAGACGAACTGATCGACCTCAGGAGGGATGAAGATAGCCGGGGCCTGGAATACCTTGAGATGCGGTACGGCCTTCAATGCCTCGACAACGGCCATCTCCAGAATGCGGCCATCCGACCGGACCGCGGACGTGATCACCCCATAGGCACGCAGGTGCGACTTCGGGACGATAGGATCCGGGTGGATCGTGAGATTGCGCAAACGGTCGATGTTCTGGCTCATCAGGAGCTCGACAGTCTGCGGGAGAATGAAGGAGGAGTTGGTTTGAATGGGCATGTTGTCTTGCTTTCGTGTTCGAGTGGGGTGGGTATAGGTGAGTGGGTTTTGTGTCGTGACATCTAGTGTCTAGACAGAAATATGTCATGTTTCGACGAATGTCAAGAGCCTACCCTTGTGAAAATGATGGATCGCGATAAGGTGCGAATTTAATGAGGCGGAGCGGGGAAAAGCAGATGGCGCGACCAAACTGGGACGGCATTGCAGAGGCGACCACGCTTCTGCAGGAAGTGCTTGAAGAAAAAGGGCTTACCGCAGCGGTAGAGTCGCGCGTGCGCAAGGCAATTGGCATATTGTCGCTTAAGGTTGATGGTGCCATGCCCCGTGAGGAGTTTAGGGAACTCCGGAAGAAGCTTGGGCGAACCCAAGAGGACCTCGCATCCGACCTCGGGAAGCGAACCCGCACAATTTCAAGATATGAAAGTGGTGACGTCCCAATTCCGGCCGCTGTCGCGCAGGCGCTCCGGGATTTGGTTGGTGATCCATAGAATTTCCTCCGTGCAATGGCAGTAAAATATAAAAAACAAATCAAGTTACTTTATAAATACCATGGATATTATATAATATAATTCTAACAATATCTAATAATTTGGGCATAATTTCTATGAATTTACCATATCAATAAATCAGACAATTTGACGAATATTTGTCGAGCAGCCAATGTCTGCCCGACCTCGCCTGTGGCAAGCTCTTTAATGCCGGAACGGAAGGGGTGTGCGTCACAAATGATGTTTCCTGTAATGGGGGCATCATGGCATATTCCCCCTGCTGCCGACGGGCTTGGTAACCCGGAAGCGGTGCGCACATGGCGCGTTCACGAGGCTTCCCGCTATGTCGGGCGGCCCACCGGCATATAAAACCCTCGCGGGGAAACCGGCGGGGCGCGTGTCCTCGTGAACGCGTTACCAACCGCCCGGCGCCAGCCGGGATCGGAATAGGTGCGCTTGTCATCACGAGGAGACAAGATGAGCGCCGCCAACCCCCTTGCCCACCCGTCCACCTGCCCCTGCTGCGTAGCGCGAGTCCTAAACGGCGATGCGCTCCAGGCCGCAACCGCCCTGACCACTACAGTTCCCGGCGTTTCTGCCTACAATCTGTCCACCGTCGACATCCGTGCCCTGCTGTATTACCGCAGCACTTCCGATGCCGCCGGCAATTTCACGTTAGGCAACGCCCGCTGGAACATTGACCAGGCAGCCGGCAAAGGCCTGACCATCCTGGAGATGCTGAACTCCGATATCGGCGTCGGCACCGCTGTCGACCTGAAGTACAGTTTCGCGCAGACTACCAGTGGTTCCGTGACGGGCTTCCGTCCCATGAACACGATCGAGAAGCAGATCGTCGTCGAGCAACTGGCCAAGTGGGCTGCCGTCGCCAACGTCACCTTCACCGAGACGACCGAGAACACCGGCAAGACGCTGATGTTCAGCACGGACACTTTCACGGCAGCGGACAGACCCGTCGTCCCCGCCGTCGGTCTTGGGTATCTGCCCAGTGCCGTGACTTATGTTACGTCCAGTGACAACAAGGTAATGAGCCTGTCCTTCACGCCTCTGGCCGGGGACGTCCGCATCGACAATGCCTGGCTGGACCGCATGCAGGCCGACGGCTCGTTGAGCACAACCGAATACAATTCGATTGCCGCCGTGGCCACCCACGAGATCGGCCATGCCCTCGGCCTCTCGCATGGCTTCGACGGCCAGATCAACCTGCCGGCCGACTACCAGGTCAAGCTGCTGACCATCATGGCTTATGACGATGTGGGCAGCCTGACCTATGGCTACACCGCCAGCGGTGGGGCCCTGCAAGTCGACAACAGCCAGCTCAAGATCCTCGATATCATGGCCATCCAGCACCTCTACGGAGCCAACACCAAGACCAACGCCGGTGACACCACCTACACCTGGGCCCAGGACACGGCCTTCCGCACGGCCATCTACGATGCTGGCGGGACCGACACGATCGACCTGTCCACCTCCACTATGCGGTCTGCCATCGACCTGACCCCCAACAGCCTGTCGTCCATCAACCTGCGGGTAACGACCGCCGAGAAGCTGGTCAATACGGCGACCATCTACCAGAGCGCCCAGAACGCCGCGAACCTCTATACCGGCGAGAACAACTTGGGCATCGTCGGCACGATCGAGAACGTCCGAGCCGGCAGCGGCAACGACCGGATCAACGGCAACGCCGTGGCCAACGAGATCTGGGGCGGGGCAGGCAACGACAGCGTCTGGGGTGGGGCCGGCGACGACCGCCTGTTCCTGGGCGCCGGCAACGACCGGGTGGGCGCCGGCAGCGGCAACAACATCGTGGACGGCGGGACCGGCATCGATGTCGCCGGGTTGGCCGGATCGGCGTCGCAGGCCAGGATCGCCCGGGCGGCTGACGGCACGCTGACGGTCACCAGGGCGGACGGTGTCGACACCTATGCCGGCGTCGAGCTGGTCCTCTTCAAGGATGGCAACAAACTGTTCTGGAACGCCGGCACCAAGCTGGGCGGCGGGTTCGACGAGGGCTACTACCTGTCGAAGAATCCCGACGTCGCCGCAGCCGTGGCGGCCAAGGCGCTGACCAGCGGCTTCGAGCACTATATCAAGTTCGGCCAGGCGGAGGGACGCTTCGCCATCGACGCGCGGTCGGACCTCTATTTCGACGAGAGCTTCTACCTCGCTTCCAATCCCGATGTGGCCAGTGCGGTCGCCGCCGGCAGCTACCGGACCGGATGGGCGCACTATCAGGCGTTCGGGAAGGAAGAGGGCCGGACAGCGACCCCGCTTTTCGATAAGGCCTACTACCTGTCCAAGAACCCGGACGTGAGGGCCGCCGGGGTGGACCCCTGGTCCCACTTCATGAATTTCGGCTGGCGGGAAGGGCGCGACCCCTCCGAGTACCTGGACGTGTCAGCCTATCTGGATGCCAACGCCGACCTGGCGGCCGCCGGGGTCAACCCGGTCACGCACTACCTGCTCTACGGCCAGGCCGAGGGCAGGCTGCTGGTGGCGACCGCCGACATCGGGATCGACTGGACCTACGTCGGCTGAGCCACGCCGCCGTCTCCTCCCTGCAAAGACATCGCCGGTGCGGGACGCCGCGTCCCGCCGGCTCCATCCATAGGAGAGCAATATGAAGGAATCCGCTGCGACGGCTATCGCGCTCGGCAGCCCCGAGGCCATCCGCGCCGCCCTGACGCTGGAAGCGGGCAACGACCCGGCCCGCGTCGAAGCCCTCCGCGTGCAGATGGTCGGCAGCGCCGCCATGTTGAAGCGGTTGGGCTACTGGCTGCTGGGGTTCGGCGTCCTGGCCAGCATCACCGTGATCGGCGCCGTCATTGGCCTGCCGCTGTTGGTGTTCGGTGCTGTCTTTGTCTGGTTCTTCGGCAAGCGGGTGAAGACCGTTAACGCCGCGTGCGACCAGTACCTCGCCTCAATCAAGTCGGGAGGCTGAGCATGCGGTTGCTGACGACCAAGCTCCTCGCCGCGCTCGTCGCCGCCGCGGGGCTGTCCGCCACCGCGGCCCTGGGGCAAGGGGCCCCGCCGGTTATCGCCATGGTCGATGGCCGGCCCATCGACGTCCTCGGCGTGCTGCCGGGCATGACGCCCGATGAGGTCCGTGCCGTGCTGGAGCCCAAGGGCTTCAAGGTGAAGGACGAGCATAAGAAGGAACTCAACTACAAGCAGCATGAGGTCGTTGTCTGGCGCACCCCGGAATTCGTTTCCAGGCTGATCTTGGAGAAGCCCGGCGCGACGCCGGCCGAGGAAGTGACGGCGGAGTTCACCTCAACCGTCACCGGCAACCAGCTGGTAGCCGCGACCCGGACTTTCGACTGGACGTCCGGGCGGTCGCCGCTGAACTGGGATCTTACGCCCGCCAACAAGTTCGTCGTGGGGACGTGGGGAAACCACAGCGGCTTCCATATCCCCGCGGACGACGCGCACATCGTCTACTGGTACCGGTTCATCGGCGGGAAGATCACGCCTTGCCCGAGGACGGCGGACGGCATGAGCGAAACCTGTTACGAGGGCGGGAACCTCGGCGGGCCGCACGTCATGGACGAGTACAGGCGGCTCAGCGACCTGCTCATGCGGGTAGCCATCTGGAACCACCAGGGCAAGGTCCTGCGCTTCGAACAACTCGTCGACGACTTCCAGCGCCGGGACGCCGCGCGGGCAGTGGAGAAGGCCGAGGCGGAGGCCAAGGCCAAGCAGGTCCTCGCCGGCGGGCACAAGCCGCCGTCCAAGCCCAAGCCGGCTGACCGATGACGCGGCCCAACGCGGTGGTCGGTACCCAGGCTTACGCGAACCTGGACGCGGCAGCGACCGGCTTCGTGGCTGCACGGGTCGGGGAGGCGCGCGGGCGGCCCACGGCCGGCCTGCTGGAATGGACCGTCCGCGCGCAAGACATCTTCTACCCGATCAACGAAACGATCCGCACCAGGCTGATGCGCGGGATCTAGTTCGGGTTCGGCGGGCCGGCAAGGGGCCCGCAGGAAGCCAAACCCTTCATTCAATGACGACGAGAGGTTCGACAACCATGGCCAATGCCAAATGCTTCGCGATCATCCTGCTGTGCGCGGCACTGCTGCCGGCATGTTCCAAGGACGAGACCACCCGGGCTCCGGCGGCGACGGGGACCCCATCGGCGCCTTCGGCAGTAGCAGCGCCCGCAGCTTCCACGGCGCCGGTGGAGCCGGCCAGGGTCGAAGCGCCGCCCCCGCGGACGGTTGAGAAGGCCGACAGGTCCAGGCTGCTGTCCGACTACAAGGTCCTGGACACCGGGCGGACCTTGATGTTCGCCTATCTGTCGGTGGACACGATGCCGATCGACTACGAGAGGATCGCGGCTTTGGTCTCGGCGGAATACGCCCGCTCCAATGACGAGTTCCGCCGGCGCGACCTGCTGGGCGCGCTGAAGCCGGGGATCGACGCCGAGGTCGGGCGTGCCAAGGCGAACCGCTACTACCGGATGGTCGGCAGCGCCGACCTGGAAAAATACGACTTCGCGACGAGGTCGTTCCGGGTCGGTACCTTCTCGGGCAACGGGGCCGGGATCTACTTCTCGGACAACAATGCGTTCAGCCTGAACTTCGCAAACGCCCAGCAGTTCCAGAACCTGCCGGTCCCTGACGAGGCGCAGGCCCGCCGGATCGAGGCGTTGAGGGCCAGCTACAAGCGGATGAGCCTAGCGATCTACGTCTTCGCGGCCGAAGCCCAGCTCGGCCAGCCTGTGCTGATGGGCGAAGTGGTGAAGGTCCAGTTGAGGGACGAGAACGGCAACATCCTTGCCGAGATGTGAGCCGGGGATCCCGCCGGGAGCAAGCCGGCGGGATCGTTCCGGTGTCGTGACAAAACAATTGAAAGGTGGATCTCATGAAGATGATGATGATGGCCGGCCGTGCATTGGCCTTGGTTTCCGTGCTGGCCCTGGCCGGCTGCGGCGGAGAGCCCAGCGAGGGCGACATGCGCGACGCCCTGCAGGCGCAGATCGACCAGGCGAACAAGATGGCCGCGGCCTACGGCGCGACGGGGGCGAAGACCGTGCTGGAGGAATTCGAGAAGGTGGGCTGCGCCAAGGCCGGGGGCACGGCCGCCTATGCCTGCACGGTGACGGTGCGGATGAAGGGGCCGATGATGGATGCGTCCGGGACGACCGAGATGCGGTTCGCGAAGGGGGAGGATGGGTGGGTGGTGGTGCAGTAGGGGGCGAGAGGCCAACTGGGGGCGGGAAAAACGGGGTGAGGGTGCGGATGTGCCGGGCGCGGGTGCGGCGCACGCCGCCCCGAAAGCCCCGGCGCAGGCGCATCCTCTATACAACGAACGCCATCGAGGCCCTGAATTCCAAGCTCCGCCGCGCCGTCCGCGCCAGGGGGCATTTCCCCCATGACGACGCGGCGCTGAAGCTGCTGTTCCTGGTCTTGAACAGGGCCGAGAAAGAGTGGAAAATGCCGCCACGGGAATGGGCCGCCGCAAAGGCGCAGATGGCTGTCCTGTTCGGTGAGAGGTTCACAAAGGCAATGAACGCCTGATTTCAAACCGCTCCGCTAAGCACGGAATTCCCGATAGTCCCGCCGGACCGCGTCGCCATCATAGCCCTTGTCCGCCAGCATCAGCCTGGGCTTGGGGACATCCAGGTTGAACAGGCTTGGAACGGCCTCGTAATCGGACGCCTGCCCACCGGTCAGGACAAAGCCGAGAGGGCGTCCCTGACCGTCCGCGCGGGCGTGGATTTTGCTCGTAAAGCCGCCGCGGCTTCGACCAAAGCCTTCCTTATGAGTCCCCCTTTTGCGCCTGCGGCTTGGCTATGGCCCCGGATGGTCGTGCTGTCGATCATGTGCTGCCAGTCGTCGGTCAGGCCGAAATCGACCAGCGTCTGGAGCAAGGCGTCCCATACACCCTGCTCCGCCCACCGCCGGAACCGCACATAGACCGAGTTCCATTTGCCGTATCGTTCATGCATGTCGCGCCATGGACAGCCGACACGCAGAACGTAAAGCATCCCATTCAGGAAACGCCGATTATCGTGGGCAGGGCGGCAGCCCCGACCGCGTTCGGTCGGTAACAGCGAACCGATGATCTGCCATTCCGCGTCCGTAACGTCACCACGCATCAACCAACCTCCGTAAAGGTCAGCGTTGAATCACGTCACAGAACGTTTGGAAACACCTTTGTCAACAGGCCCTAGGTGGCACCCCTCCCTTGCGCATGATCAGTGTAACGACGAGCCCATGCTTCATTTTTCCATCACTGCTTTTTTTGGGGGTGTTCGCCCCGGATACCTTCTCCCACATAACTTCCATCAATCGACAAGGGAGGAACAGGGTGTGTGCAAGGAACTTGTGACCTATACTCTGGATATTGAGGATCGTCTCATCAAGGCGCAGCATCATTTTGCTGAGCAGAAGAAGAAGCTTGGCGTGCCTTTGAAGCCAAATAAAAATAGCAGAAGAACCTATATCTCCAACGCAAGTCGTATCGGTAACCTTATAAATGCTTCCTATCAGGCGCAGGAACAGTCTCCGATAGAGATATTACGAGAGGTATTGTGGAAAGATACAAAAAATCGCGACACTGTAAGAAATAGATTTGTATCACTTGCTTATGCGACGATTGAATATAAACAATATATACTTAACAAGATTCCGTATTATTTGTCAATAAATCGGTATTTATGTCATTATTTTCTATTAAAATTAGAATTTATTGACAAGTATTTGGATATTCAACTATGGATGAGGTCAGATATTTTTGGCGCTGAGTCGCCTGGTATAGTAAGTAAGAAACCGCTCTCGGCTTCCGACAAGAAAGGAAAATTGCATGGATTGCCCGCCGATTGGAGAATGAGGTTGTTGAATTATCTTGGTGGGTCTTCCAGTATGTATTGGAGGGCAGTTGCGGCTCAGGTGCTTATAGGATGTCGTCCTGAAGAAATAAAAAATAATATTACCATCACTTCACTAGAATGTGGCGGAATAAGACTTCTCATAAAGAATGCAAAATCTAGAATTGGGATGATGAGATGTGTAGATATATTAGAAGAAGATCCATATTATCAGACGGCATTGGCTTTGGCTGCGAGTAAGTCGTCGGTTGACCTTGCCGGGGGGACGACGCAAGGTTTAGCCAAGGCCGTCCGTGCGGCGGGGCAGCAGTTGGGATTTCGAACGAGAATCGTCCCAGGAGCGATCCGGGAGGCATTCGGTTGCGATCTTCACCGAAGCGGGTTTCCTCTCGAAACGATAGCTCGAGGGCTTGGCTATGCTGACTCTTCTGCGCTGGCGGGCAAGGACGCTTTCATTCGGGCAAGGCACGGACATAGCGACCGTCGTCTTAGAATCTACTGGCAATAGGCGTCCGTTCTGTTGGGGACAAGGATGGACTGGGCCGCCGTATCCGTTCGGGCTGAATATAAAAAGCAGATCACGTTTCTGGCGGTGGCGTAGCAGCGGCGGCATTGCCGTTCTCTCCGGCTTGTCTGGCTGGTTGTCCAGAGGTGGCTCCGGGAAATCGGACAGATTGATGAGCTTACCTGGAAAATTCATTGGGTTGGCGGGTGTAGCGCTAAATCCCTAATTTGATATAGAGTTTTGTTACTGACACCGAAACTCACCGTTCAGGGGAAGCACACCCGCCGTGGGCGAAATACGCTACTCCTGCTGGTCGTGTCCCCCGTTTCTGCCAAGCCGATTGAGGCCCGTTTTGACGGCGGCAGCTTGTCCTCCGACATCAGCGTGTTGGTCCTGCAGGAGGTGGATAGGCGGCTTAGGATTGCCGACGGGTTGGTGGCGTGTCTGCGGGATGACCGGTAGGTGGAGCGGATCGGGCGCAGCCTGGCTGACATCATCCGGTTCAGCATGATGATGATCGCCTGCGGGTATGAGGACGGCAACGATGCCGACAGCCTGCGCCTTGATCTTGCATTCAAACTGGCCTGTGACCGGCTGCCCGGCGGGGCCGATCTGTCTTCCCTGCCCACTATCTCCCGCCTGGAGAACCTAGCCGACACCAAGGGCCTGATCCGCATGGGGCGCGCCATGGTGGATCTCTACTGTGCTACGTTCCGCTAGGTGTCGGGGCAGATCGCGCTGGACATCGACGATCATTCTACACCGTCTATGGCGGCCAGCAGTTGCATCTGTTCAACGCTTACTATGACAAATATGGCTTCCAGCCCATAGTCGTGTTTGACGGCAAGGGCCGCATCGTCACCGCCATCCTGCGTCCGGGCAAGCGCCCCACCGGCAAGGAAATCCGCGCCGACCTGCGGCACATTGTCGGGGCCACCCGAGCCAACTGGCCCAGAGTCGACTCCTGCTGCGCGGCGACGGGCACTATGCTACGCCCGAGGCGCTGTCCTGGTGCCGGGGTGCCGGTGTCGATTTCATCCTTGGCCTGCCCCAGACCATGACGCTCCGCCGCCACGTCGAGACCCTGTAGGCCTGCCCCAAGGCCTAGGCCAACGGACCGGATATCGGCTCACTCCTGCCGAAACTCAACGGGATCGAGTTACGTCGGATGATAGAAGAGAAGCGTTTTCCCACAGCATCCTTAAGCGCTTTCAGTGGGAGCACAAAACGGTGCACCAGAAGGACACAAAACGTTAAACCAAATGGAACAAAACGGTTCCGGTAAGGTTCAAAACGCTGCAAGAAAGGAGTTCAAAACAGAATTGGTAAACTGATGTAACGGGGCCCAAAGATGATAAAGAAGACGAAGTTTATTCTTCCATATTGAACTTTTCATGCCGTCGTTGACATAGCGCTCGGCCATCAGGCGCATCTCATAGGCCATCCATCAGGGCATGAACCCCGCCAGGTTCTGTTCGAACCCGTTGGGATCATCGCCACAGTAGACGACCGGGCGGTCCAGGTGTGATCGCGGTCCCTGGCCTGCCCCGACCGTCGGCGCCAAGCCGAGGGGGCGGGGTAGGCAAGCCTCAACGCTGTGAAGCAGCCATGGACGGAGGGTCGAGCAGCACCCAGAGGCGTCTGATCCTTCCACCCTCAATCTCCACGGTGTCGATGTCGCTGACGATGGCGGGACGCCGTGGCACCCTTGTTCGCGCTGGGCGGCGTCGCCGTGTCGGCGCTGCGATCGCTGCTGACCAGCCGGGTCATGGCGGCGGTTCATGTCACGGGGAGTTAATCTCAGAGGCTGCCGTTCGCCGTCACCCGAATTTCGACCGTTACCTCGTCACCCAGACAGATCGCGCCTGTCTTTCTGATGGCCGCCTTCAGGGGCAGCAGATAACCGCCATCCTTGGGAAACAGGGATGTCGTGAAGGAAGCGTCATTCACGATGGCCTGCACAGGCACAACGCCCCAGCCATAGCTTGCCAGCCGGGCCGCCTGGCGCACATCGCCCACACGGTCCGGCGGCAGGGCGATAAAGAAGAACGGCGCCGGACCACGCCATTCGATGACGGATCCAACGAAGGTGAAATGAACGAGCGGGGGGATGTCAGACGGCATGGCACCAGCCTATTGCAATTCAAAAACAGAGGATAGTTGTGGCATGAGGCTCGCGAGCGTCATCTGCGCCTCCTGCCGCCAGACCGTCAGCTTGATGCACCGGCTTTGGCAGACCCCTGCGAAACCGTTCTCCCCATCACCCATATCCCCAACGCTGTTGCCAGCAGCAGCAAGGTGGCGATGGCGATGACGCCGATGAACGCCTGGTCGAATGCGGTGCGCGCCAGGCTTGCCAACTGTTCGGCCTGCGGCGTTGCCAGCCGCGCAGCGGCGATCAGTGCCTCGTCCAGGCTGTCGGCGGCCCGTGGGTCGATGGTCGGTTCATCGGGAAGCACCAGGGCCGCAGTATAGAGCGCCGACATTACGCTGCCCATGATGGCGATGCCCAACGCGCCGCCCAGTTCGTAGGAGACCTCCTCCACCGACGCGGCCATGCCGGCGCGTTCCTCCGGTGCACTCATCATGATGGCGCTGGAGGCGCCCGTCATTGCGGCACCGATGCCGAACCCCATCACTGCCAGGGCCGACAGCCAGACGGCGGCGGTTGCATCATAGGTGAACAGGAACCCGCCCAGCCCCAGCCCGGACAGGGCCAGCGCGCTCCACAGCACGCGGGTCGCACCCAGGCGTGGCAGGGCGATGCCGGCCAGCGGCCCGGCGATGAAGGCGGCCAGCGGGAGTGCCGCGATCAGCAGCCCGGCCTCCAGCGGTGACAGGCCCAGCACCAGCTGCAGGTGCTGGCTGAATACCAGTTCCACGCCGATCAGCGCCCCCGACGCCACCATGGCCGCCGCCACGCCGGAGGAGAAGCGCCGGTCGCGGAACAGGGCGAAGTCGATCAGCGGATGGGCGCTGGCCCGCTGCCGCCGCACGAACAGCACCATGGCGGCGAGCCCGGCCAATGCCGTCAGTGCCGCCGCCTCCCAGGCCGGGTCGCGCTTGCCCATCTCCTTGATCGCATAGGCCAGCCCGACCAGCCCCACCATGATCTGCACCGACCCGGCAAGATCCCAGGGCCGGTCCGCCTCTCCCGGCCGGTCGGCCAGCAGGAAGGCGGCCAGGATGAAGCCGGCGATGGTGACGGGCACATTGATCAGGAACACCGATCCCCACCAGAAATATTCCAGCAGCAGTCCACCGACGACGGGGCCCAGGGCGGCACCGCCGGCGGCGATGGCCGCCCAGATGCCGATGGCCAGCGACCGTTCCTTCTCGTCGGTGAAGGTGAGGCGGATGATGGAAAGCGTGGCCGGCATCATCATTGCCGCCCCTACCGCCAGCAGTACGCGGGCACCGATCAGCAGGGCGGGCGTGGGTGAATAGGCCGCCAGGAAGGAGGCGATGCCGAACACCATAAGCCCGGCCATGAACAGCCTTTTATGCCCCAGCCGATCCCCCAGCGTGCCCAGCCCCGGCAGCAGCCCGGCCACCACCAGCGGATAGGCATTGACGATCCACAGCTTCTCCGATGCCGTGGCGCCCAGGTCATGGGTCAGACGGGGCAGGGCGGTGTAGAGCACCGTCATGTCGATGACGATGAGGAACAGGGCACTGGAGATGATGGCGAGGATGAGCCAGCGGTTGCTTTGTGTCATGGAACGAACCTGGATAGGGTAGATGCCGTGTGTCGGCACCGTATATAAATACGATCGTATTGAATTAAAAGAGGCAGAGATGGCGGGACGGCCACGGACGATTGATCGCGACAAGGTGCTGGATGCCGCCGAGACGGTGGTGACGCGCACCGGTGCGGCGGGCCTCAGCATCGATGCCGTGGCCAAGGCGGCCGGCATCACCAAGGGTGGCGTGCAATATTGCTTCGGCACCAAGGAGCAGCTGATCCAGGCCATGCTGCGGCGCTGGGGCGACGGGTTTGAGGCGGAGGTGGTGGCGCTGGCCGGCGACCGGGCGGACCCTGCCGCCGTGGTCCGCGGCCATATCACCGCCAGCTGCCGGATCGACGCGGCGGAGGATTCTCGCGCCGCCGTGATGATGGCCGCTCTGCTGCAAAGCCCGGAACAGGTCGCCGAAACAAGGGCCTGGTACAATGGCCGCATGGCCGGCATCGATCCGGCCAGCGAGGAGGGGCGCCGACTGCGCCTGGCCTTCCTGGCCAGCGAAGGGGCGTTCTTCCTGCGGGCCTTCGGTCTGATCGACCTTGATGACGAAAGCTGGAAGGCAACGTTCGCCGACATCCTGGCCTTGGCAGCCTCGCCTGTGAGGAGCGATTGACGGTTACGCGGAGTAGCCACTGCTTTTGGATAGCGATATGACGGTCTGCGTGTCTGGAATGCGCCGCATGCACGAACCCGCTTCGCGGGATAGGCGCGAGTTGTGCTGTCGCGAGAGACAGGGAGGCGTTGAGCCTGGCTGAACCGCTGCCTGACCATGGAGGTTCCTTCAATGCGAGAGGAACCTTGCCATGGACAATGTTTCGCCTTCCACACCGGTCAGCCCGCTCCGCCAGCGCATGCTCGATGACATGCTCATCCGGGGGCTTGGAGAGCATACTCGGCAGGATTACGTGCGCCATGTTCGCACTTTCGCGGCGTTCCTCGGGCGCTCGCCCGACACCGCGACCAGCGAGGAGCTCCGACGTTTTCAGCTTCATCAGCACGAGAATGGTGTCGGCGTGGCGTCCATCAATGGCGCCGTCTCGGCGCTGCGCTTCCTCTTTGGCGTCACCCTGGGGCGCCCCGATCTGGCCCGGAGCCTGGTCGTCACCCGCTACAACCGCAAGCTGCCAGATGTGCTCAGCGTCGAGGAGGCCGCCCGATTGCTGGAGGCAGCACCGGGGACCAAATACAAGGCCGCGCTCGGTGTCGCCTATGGCGCAGGCCTGCGGGTCTCGGAGGTAGCTCATCTCAAGGTCGACGATATCGACAGCACGCGCATGCTGATCCGCGTCGAGCAGGGCAAGGGCCGCAAGGATCGCAACGCGATGCTCTCCCCGCAGCTTCTGGACCTGCTCCGCCTCTGGTGGCGCGAGGGCAAGCAGCGTGGGGTGATGCTGCCCCATGGCTGGCTGTTCCCGGGGCAAGGCCGGACGGAACCGATCTCGACCCGACAATTGCACCGTGCCGTCCAGGAGGCGGCGGAGCGGGCCTGCATCCGCAAGCGCGTGAGCCCGCATACCCTGCGCCACAGCTTTGCCACCCATCTCCTCGAGCAGGATGTCGACATCCGGGTGATCCAAGTCCTGCTCGGCCATTCCAAGCTGGAGACCACCGCCCTATACACCAAGGTCTCCACCCGGACGATCCAGGCTGTGGCCAGTCCGCTTGAACGGCTGATGGCCCTGATGGGGAGCGGGACGCCCGACAGTTGAGACAGTGCCGGCCCCGCTCGAGGTCGCCGACATCTTCCGCTCTGCCGGTCCGGCCTACCGGGCCGCCCATGAGGGGCATCTGAGCCTGCATCAGCTCAAGGTCATGTCGGCGGTCGAGGCCTGCCGCACTGTAGCACTCGGCGGTCACGTCGAGGCTTGCGATGCGTGCGGCCATCGGCGCATCGCCTACAATTCCTGCCGCAACCGGCACTGCCCGAAGTGTCAGGGTGCGGCCGCGCGTACCTGGCTTGCCGAACGCGAGGCCGACCTGCTGCCCGTCGGTTACTTCCATGTCGTCTTCACCCTGCCGGCCGAGATCGGCGAGATCGCCTTCCACAACAAGGCGCTCGTTTACGATCTGCTGTTCAGGGCGGCCGCGCAGACCATGCTGACCATCGCCGCCGATCCCAGGCACCTCGGCGCCAGGATCGGCATCACCGCCGTGCTCCACAGCTGGGGTTCGGCCATGGCCGCGCCGACAGTTCCACCATTGCCGATAGCGCCGGTGATCGAGGTGATGATGGCAGGTGGCGCTTGTGTGCGCTTGACGGCGTGGGCACGTCGCTCTATGGGGCCGGCCGACAACGCGGAAGCGCGGCACCGGGTTCGAACGTATTCAATCCACCTCCCCGGCGGTCGGGACGACATGCTGAAGCGCCGCGACTATGGTTTGACTCAGCAGTGCCCGCGCGGCGTAGCCAACCCTTAGGCATGGAAGGCCAGCAGGGTCGGATACTAGCGGATCAACTTGCTGATCTGTCGCCTTGGGTTCAGTTCTTGGTTGGGGGCAATGCCATTTTCGCAGAGGAGGGCCCCCTCTTCGCCAATCCGGCAGGTTGTCCTTAAAACGATGAAGATCGTTGTATATCAATAGTTAAGAGCGTTTTATGGGCCTACCGTCCAGGCTTAGTGGCGCACTTAAAAGCTGGCAGTCGAAGATGTGGGCAATATCAATGACTTAATGTGTTTTATGGTAGATATCTGCTTTCTTCGCTAGTGTACATAAAACGCCCATTTTCGAAGCGTCAAAACCTGATGTAACGGGAGGGAAAGACTTGCCCAGGCACAGCAAGCCCCTGCCGGAGGGGGCTATCCGGCAGTTCCTCTCAATCAACGGAAGGAGACGGTGGCTCTGTTGTAAAGGGACGACGCGCCTTCGTTACGCTCGACGTAGGGTCACGCTCACGGGGCAATGGTCTGATAAGCGGGTTTTTCCGCCTTGTCCGTCTCCATGTAGACCAACATTGCCGGAGCGCGGACCGCAGGCGGTGATCGGCACAATTGCTGAAGATGAGATCGTCGATGGGGTCTGGATATTCGCCCCCCAACAAGGTGACGGCGTGCCGGCGGTCGCCAGCACCAACGGGGAATGGCCGTTATCCAACTGCTGCCACACGCTGTCGTCCGCCTTGCCCATGCGGCGATTGAAATCGCCGAGGATGACGAAATCGCCGCCCTCGGCCCATCGGACGTCGATCCAGGTGCCGAGGATTACCACCTGCTGAGCCAGCTGTTCGCACGCCTCGCACTCATGGCCATTATCGAAACAACCACTCTTCATATGTACGACCAGCACCTGGATATCGCCGGCCGGCAGGTGAACCGTCTTGTCGAGCCCCCGGCGAAGGGATCGTGTCTGGCCGACCAGCACGTCCAACTCCGCGAGATCTGGATGCCGGGTTACCTTCAAGCCCCTCCGGACGGCCAGCCGCCCGACGGAAATCGTCCTCGTCAGCGAGAAACAACTGGTATCGGGCCGGATCAAACATCTCGACCGAGGTTACCGTACCATCGACTTAATACACGGCGACCACATTGGTGTTCAGAGTCGCGCAGAGCATCATAGTCCGCCTCCGTGCTCTGATAAATCGCCCGCCGCGGGTCAGGATTGGCGCCGTATGCGGGAATGGCGACAATAATGATAGCATGGCGACCAGCGTGACTGGAAAGAGGCGCAGCAGGAAGGGCGTCTGGTACCAATCGGCTTCCTTGGCACGGATTGTCGCCCCTTGAATTCACGTCGGAACGATGGCCGGTTCACCTCTGAATCCACAGGTTTGAGATCGTAGTTGACGCCAAAAGGCTATAGTGGGCGCCGTCATGGTTGTTTGCATAAGCGGCAATTAGTGGCACCGAGCACCCATACAAGCTAAATTCCTATCCGAAATTCGGGCGGCCATCTGCCCCAGCTTTTGATTGGTTCGAAATGATGCTGCCCAAAGTCGGTGAGTTCGTCGAAGTTCGCAGTCGCCCCTGGTTGGTGGAGGCAATACAGGATCGGGGCATGGGGCTATCGACTCTCAAACTGGCATGCATATCGGATGATGCGCAGGGAGAAGCCCTTGAAATCGCTTGGGAAGCAGAGATTGGCACGAAAGTGCTGACTGATGATTTGTGGGCGAGTCTCGCTGCCGGTGGCACTGACGATGCCGCCACATTTGCCGCATACTTACGAACCTTGAAATGGAATACGGCAACGGCTGCTGATCGAGATCTCTTTCAGGCACCCTTTCGGGCCGGGATCAGATTGGACGCGTACCAGTTGCTCCCCTTGCGCAAGGCGTTGAAACTTCCCCGGGTCAATTTGCTGATCGCGGACGATGTTGGCTTGGGCAAGACCATCGAAGCCGGTTTGGTTGTCCGGGAGATGCTGTTGCGCCGCCGCGTCGACTTCATCATCGTGGCAGCTCCCCCAGCGATGACGCTCCAGTGGCAAGAGGAGCTGGAGGCCAAATTCGGTCTCAGCTTCACCGTGGTTGATCGGGAAAGGCTGGCGGAACTCCGCCGGCTACGAGGATTCGGGGTTAATCCCTGGGCGACCGGCTCGCGGTTCATTATTTCCCACCGTCTTTTGACGGATGAAACCTACACGGCTGGCTTGCGGGACATTCTGGGGACGTTCAGGGCGCGTGGCTTGCTGATTCTTGATGAGGCACATCATGCCGCTCCTGCAAGTGGAGCGCGGTATGCCATCGACAGCCAGTTCACTAAGGCCGTACGGGATCTGGCGGGCCGGTTTGAACATCGGCTATTCCTGTCCGCAACACCGCATAATGGTCATTCGAACAGTTTTTCCGCCTTGCTGGAAATGCTGGATCCCCAGCGCTTCACCCGTGGTGTCGAGGTCCGGCCCAAGGACCTGGAGCCTGTGATGGTCCGGCGACTGAAGGAGGACCTTCGACGCCTGGGAGAATCATTCCCAAAGCGGGAAATCGTCCCCATCCTCCTGGATGATCTGCCGGACGAAACCCCGGAACTGCGTCTATCCGCCAAACTGTCTGAATATGCGTTGTTGCGGGGAAAGCGGTTGGCCATGCTTCCGCGCAAGGAGCAGATACGCGCCAAGTTGGTCTTCGTCGGATTGCAGCAGCGATTGCTTTCCTCCATCAACGCCTTTGCGAAGACCCTGGAGAAGCACCGTAAATCATTGGCTGCTGCGATCGACCGCGTCGTTGAGGTGGCACCGGAAGCCGCGGCGCGCGCCTTTCTCGATCTGGAAGCGGGTTTGGAAGAGCTGCCACTGGATCTGACGGAGGACGCCGCCGGGAATATGTTGCAAGTCGAGGAAGATGCCGCTACGGAAGCCGCCACCGAAATGGGAGCAATCGGCGCATCAGCCGAGGCCCTGCATGCTGAACTCGCACTTGTTGATGACATGCTCGCCCTGGCGAAGCAGCATGCCGGAAAGCCCGATTGCCGCGTGCGTTGGCTGGTCCAGTGGATCCGTGACACCATGCTGGTGGGCGATGCCTGGAACAGCCGACGTCTCATCCTCTTCACGGAATATGAAGATACCAGAAGGTGGCTGGAGCGGCGCCTGACTGAGGCCCTGGCTGATACCGATCGCATTGATGAGCGTATCGGTGTCTTCACCGGCATTACGGGGACAGACCGGCGCGAGGCCGTGAAGCGAGCCTTCAACGCCGACCCTGCCGAGGAACCGCTGCGCATCCTGATCTGTACGGACGCAGCGCGGGAAGGCATCAACCTGCAGACCCGTTGCCATGACCTGATCCATTTCGATCTCCCTTGGAATCCATCCCGTCTGGAGCAACGCAACGGTCGCATCGACCGTAAGCTGCAGCCATCCCCCACGGTGTTCTGCCGATACTTCAAATATGCCCAGCGGGAGGAGGATGTCGTTCTGGATGCCCTTGTCTGGAAGACGGAGCGCATTCGTACGCAGTTGGGATCGGCTGGCCAGGTCATCGAGGAGCGTATCACCAGGAAATTGGCGGAGGACGGTATCGAGCGCGGCAAGGCTGCCCGTTTGGCCGATAGCATCCGCGACGAAGATGACCCCGCCCGCCTAGCCATTGCCCGCGCCGAGATGGATGATGAGGAGCGTGCCCGTCACGATCGGCTGATCAAGGATCTGGATGATTTGCGCCGGCATCTTGAACGGTCGCGCGAGCGCGTGGGTGTCAAGGCCGACCAGTTGGAGCAGGTCGTGGCCACCGCTCTTTCCAGGGCCCATGCCCGCCTGGAGGAGTTGAAGGCGGACAAGGTGGGCAAGGTCCAGACCTTCCGTTTCGATCCGGACAGCCCGGCCTTCGCGGATGACTCCAGTTGGGGTGAGGCCTTCGATGACCTGCGGGAACGGCGGCGGAAAAAGGGGGAGAGGGTCAGCGACTGGCGCAAGCAAGCGCCCGTGCGCGCCATCTCCTTCGAGCCGCCGATCAAGGACGACCGCACGGATGCCCCGCATGTCGTGCAAGTCCATCTGGAGCATCGGCTGGTCCGCCGGCTTCTGTCCCGGTTCATGTCCCAGGGCTTCCAGTCCGATCTGCAACGCGCCTGCGCCATCATCGGTCCCGGTGCCCAGCCGCGCGTCGTGCTGCTGGGCCGTCTGGCGGTCTATGGTCCGGGTGCGGCGCGCCTGCACGAGGAGATTATCCCCGTCACTGCCGTCTGGACAGAGACAGATCGAGACCGTAAATCCCTGCGGCCACTTGGCGAACGCGGTCTGGAAACGACGATGGATCAGTTGGAGGAAGCGCTTCGCGACGCGCGGGAACCCGCACCGATGGTAATCGCCCGCCTTCGTACCCTGGTGCCGAAGGATGCGGCCGACCTGCGTAACGAATTTGAAAGCCGTGCCACCGCCCAACTGGCCAAGGTAACCAAGGATCTGGCGGCCCGCGGCGAGGAGGAGGCACGATCCCTGGCGAAGTTGCTCGAGGATCAACGGACCCGTATCGCGAAGGCGGAAAAGGGGTTCAATCCCAATCAGTTGTTGTTGCCCGGTGTCGGGGACGAAGAGCGACGCCAGCGCAATCATGAACGTTCACATTGGACAAGACGCCTAGCGGAGATTGACCGGGAAATCGCCGAGGAGCCGGCGCGTGTCCGTCAATCCTACGCGCCTGTGGCCCACCGGCTGGAGCCGGTTGGTTTGGTTTATCTCTGGCCGGCATCGAATTGACCATCATGACTAACATCACAACTTTCGATCCGGATTTGGAATGGCTGGACCATGTGCAGCCGGTGGGCCTGGTTGTCGCTTCCAGCCTGCTGAAGGAACTGGGGTTGGCACCGCAGCAACAGACCCAGCGCGACAGCGCGGCGGTCGCGGAGCTGCTGGCAGATACCGACGCGGATGGTGACGCGGCCCGTCCACTGCTGGCGGACCCATGGGTCTTTTTCAGCCGTATCCTGGGATGGGAGTCGTCCTTGGTCGCCGGTGCGCCGGGCGGGCCTTTGGTGCCGGATACCCTGTCCCGGCATCTGCCGGAATATGAAACGACGCTGATCCCCACCTGGGCGGTACGTGCCGCCGGCAAGGATGCCGAGGGCTGGCAATTGCTGGTGCGCATCGAAGAGGCCGGTGTGGCCCCGGATGACCGCAACGCGCTGGAGGGCTGGGAAGCCACGCCGCACCAGCGGTTCGAGCGCCTGTTGCGGGAGACCGGGGTGGAAACCGGCATTCTGGTCAGCGATGCGCAGATCCGGCTGGTCTACGTGCCGAAGGGAGAAACCTCGGGCTGGCTGTCCTTCCCCCTGCGGCCGCTGGCGACCGTGGCGGGCCGCCCTATGCTGGGCGGCTTGAAGCTGATGCTGCACCGCTTCCGCCTGTTCAACGCCGCAGAACCGCAGCGCCTGCCGGCCCTGCTGAAAAGCAGCCGCGAGGCACAGGCCCATGTCTCCACACAGCTGTCGGAACAGGTGCTGGGGGCGTTGCATGAGCTTCTGCGCGGTTTGACGGCCGCCGATCCCAATTTGGTGCGGGAGTTGGCGGGATCAAAGTCACACCATCTGTATGAGGGGTTGCTGACCGTCCTGATGCGGCTTGTCTTCGTGCTTTATGCCGAAGACCGGGATCTGATCCCGTCCCGGTCCGATGCCGAGGCCCGCGACCTGTATCAGCAAGGCTATGGTGTGCGGACCCTGCACGGCAAGCTACTGGAGGATGCCGCCCGCAACCCGGATACGATGGAGGAGCGGCGGGGTGCCTGGGGCCGGCTGCTGGCCACCTTCCGGTTGATCTATCAGGGTGACATGACAGCCCAATGGATCCGTGCGCGTGGCGGCAAGCTGTTTGATCCCCAGGCGTTCCCTTTCTTGGAAGGACGGCTGGCGGCGGGCGAACCGGCACAAGTGCTTAAGGTCACCGATGGCTGTGTGCTGCGCGTGCTGGACGGTTTGCTGACCCTGAAGGGGGAACGGCTATCCTATCGCACCCTGGATGTGGAACAGATTGGCTCCGTCTATGAAACCGTGATGGGATTCACGGTGGAACTGGCGCAGGGGCCCTCGCTGGCCATCCGTGCCGGCAAGAACAACCGCACGCCGGTTTTCGTGCAGTTGGACACGCTGCTGGCGGCCAAGGGGGTGGACCGGCTGAAACAGGTCAAGGAGGCCGGGCGCGCCTCCCTGACACCAAAGCAGCTGGCGGCGGTGAAGGCGGCCAAGACCCTGGAGGAACTGACACAGGCGCTGGACGGCATCGTGGATGAAAGGGCCAGTCCGCAGAAGCGCGTGGCCGCCCCCGGCACCCCGCTGCTGCAGCCGACCGACGAACGGCGGCGTACCGGAAGCCATTATACGCCACGCAGCCTGACCCAGCCCATCGTCGTGCACGCCTTACAGCCGGCCTTCGCCCGGTTGGGGCCCGATGCTACGCCGGAACAGGTGTTGGAATTGAAAGTCTGCGATCCCGCCATGGGGTCGGGGGCCTTCCTGGTGGAGGCGTGCCGCCAGCTGGCCACGCGGCTGGTTGCGGCCTGGGCGCGCTGGCCGGACACGCGGCCCCTGATCCCGGCGGATGAGGATGAGGAACTGCATGCCCGCCGTCTGGTGGCGCAGCGCTGCCTGTATGGTGTTGACCGCAACCCCATGGCCACCGATCTGGCGCGCCTGTCCCTGTGGCTGGCGACACTGGCCCGCGACCATGAATTCACCTTCCTGGACCATGCGCTGAAGACCGGGGACAGCTTGGTCGGGTTGACGCGGGATCAGATCGCGCATCTGCATTGGAATATCGACAAGGCCGGCCTGACCTTGTTCCGCCAGCAGGTGGACGAGCGGTTCCGCGCGGCTCTGGACATGCGCGCGGAAATCCGCAACGCGCCCGACAATGTGACCCTGGCTACCCAGGAACGGCTGCATCGCCAGATCGAGCAGCGGATGGAGGAGGCGCGCGCCGTCGGCGACGCCATCATCGGCGCCTTCTTCAGCGCGGAGAAGCCCAAGGACCGGGAACGGGCGCGGCAGGAGGTTGAAAACGCCGTCTTCGGCAACAGCGACCTGTTCTGGGCCAAGGCGCGGCAATATCAGGCGACCCTGCGTCAGGGGGAACACCCGATCCGCCCCTTCCATTGGGAACTGGAATTCCCGGAAGTGTTCGCCCGGCCCGACCCCGGTTTCGACACCATGGTCGGCAACCCGCCCTTTGCCGGCAAGAATACCATCGCCGCCGGCAATCGCGCCGGCTATGGCGAATGGCTGCAGACCCTGCATCCGCAGTCCCATGGCAATGCCGATCTGGTGGCGCATTTCTTCCGTCGTGCTGGCAACCTGATCCGCAAGATGGGCGGTGCCTTCGGCCTGATCGCCACCAACACAATCGGCCAGGGCGACACACGCGAAACCGGCCTAGCCCGGCTGCTGAAAGCCGGTGGTACCATCTTCCGCGCCGTCCGCCGCCTGAAATGGCCGGGGGAGGCCGCCGTCGTCGTGTCGGTGGTGCATTTCGCCTGGGCCAGGATGGCGCAGGCCGTGCTGGACAATAAACTGGTCAGCCGCATCTCTGCCTATCTGGTCGAGGGGGACCGCGACGACCCGCCCGCCCGTCTGGCGGCTAACGCGGGTAAGGCGTTCCAGGGTTCCATCGTGCTGGGCATGGGCTTCACCTTCGATGATGCGGCAGCGGCCAAGGGCACTGCCTCATCTCTGGACGACATGCGCCGCCTGATCGAAAAGGACCCGCGCAACGCGGAACGGATTTTCCCCTATATCGGCGGGGAAGAGGTCAATAACCATCCGGAACAGAAACATCACCGGTATGTGATTGATTTTGGCGACATGCCGCTGCGCCGCGATGAACGGGAAGAGGGCTGGTTCCTGATGACGCCAGAGACGCAGGCGAAGAACCTGCGCGATGGATCAGTGCCGCAGGACTATCCTGGGCCGGTAGCGGAGGACTGGCCGGATCTGATTGAGATTGTGCGGCGGCTGGTGAAGCCGCAGCGCGAAGATGATAAGCGGCCTGCATATAGGAAATATTGGTGGAGATATGGAGAGCGAAGGGTTGCTCTGTCTCGCATTTCTACAAGTGGATTTCCTGTTTTGGCAATCAATTGTGGCGCTACGCCACATATGTCATTTTCATTTGTTGATGGAGGGTGTATTTATTCTAATACTCTTGTCATCATTTCTGATGAATTTCGTGATAAGTTTTTCAATATACAGTCAAGAATTCATGAGGTGTGGACAAGATTCTTTGCGTCTTCGATGAAAGATGATCTTAGGTATACCCCAAGTGACTGTTTCTATACATTTTCTTTCGTTGATAGTGATGCGAATCGTTTAGAATATATTGCTCAGGAATATATTGACCACCGCGCCCAACTCATGCTCACGCGCAATGAAGGTCTGACCAAGACCTACAATCGCTTCCACGACCCGGAGGAACTGTCCGCCGATATCGTGAAACTACGGGAGTTGCATGACGCCATGGACCATGCGGTGCTGGCGGCCTATGGATGGGATGATCTGATCCCCTTGGCCGTGCCGCAATTCCTGACCGAGGACAACGAGGACGACCCCAAGTACCAGAACCGCTACTTCTGGCCCGCCGATGTCCGGGACGAGGTGCTGGCCCGCCTGTTGAAGCTCAACGCCGAGCGCGCAGCGGAGGAGAAAGCGGCGGGAATCGATCTGGCACAAAGCGAGGATGATCTGGAAGAGACGATTGAATACGATTAAGTCACTTTTCCCAATTCACTTTCCGACATTTGGGAAGCAACCGTAGCGGTACAAATTGACTTGATATGCCTCCCATTTCGGTCGATAAATCAAGGATATCTCGTCGGAACCTGTTCTGGTGTCCATTATAACGTCGGGTGAGGGATTTTGAAAAGATGCCGATTCCATTGAAGGAACAACGTATACGCGATCCTCTTCATAATTTGATCGAGTTCGGTACCGATGATCTTGAAAGCACCCTTTGGAAAGTAATTCAAACCCGCCCCTTCCAAAGATTGCGCCGGATAAAGCAACTTGGTTTTTCGGAGTTTGTGTTTCCAGGTGCTACACACACTCGATTTGCGCACTCTATCGGCGTTTTTCATATGGCCCGGCAGCTCATGAAAATTATTGAGCGGGAAACTGATCAGTTGATTCAGCATAAGGCTCGCGCGGCACAGGTAGCTGCTTTGGTTCATGATGTTGGACACGGCATGTTCAGTCATTCTTTTGAAGAGATTGGAAAGAAATTAGAATTAAAAATGGCTCATCATGAGCATGTTAGCGAGAAGATAATATTGGAAAGTGAAATTTCTGAAATATTGAACGATACACTTGGGCCTGCTTTTTCGAAGAGCGTTGCGGATATCATCGGCAGAAAAGTCCCAGTAAGTTTATATGATACGGTGGTTTCCAGCCAATTCGATGCTGACCGCCTTGACTATATGCAGCGAGATCGGCTGATGACTGGGGTGCAAAGTAGCGGTGTCGATGCTACGTGGCTACTGGCTAATTTGAAGCTTGGGGACGTACCTTCGGGTGCCGATCAGGAGCGATCCGGGTCTGTACAAACCTTGGTTTTGGGGCCGAAGGCATTCCATGCGGCGGAGAATTACGTCCTTTCTCTGTTTCAACTTTATCCAAATGTCTATCTGCACAAGACGACACGCGCAGCAGAGAAGGTTTTCACTCATCTCATGATGCGGACCTTTTCCTTGGCGCGTGAAGGACACGTCTCGAAAACGGGGCTTTCTGAACGACATCCAATCATCAAATTTGCTTTGGAACCCGAGAAGCTGGACAATGCGTTATCATTGGATGATACGGTTTTCTGGGGAGCCCTTCCAATGATGGCAGAAGCTGAAGATTCATTGATCATGGAACAGGCGCTCAGACTCCGTGAGCGTCGCCTTCCGAAATGCATTGACATTCGGCGGAGGGTGGAACTCGATTTTCCTGTTCAGGCGGGCATGACGGATGCTGACCGTAAGGAGCGTGATGCGAAAATCCAGCTCCAGTGTAAGTCCATCCTATCCGCATTGAGCGCGACGATTAAGGACCGCGCCTCAGATAAGCCTCCCATCTTAGTGGATGAGTCCCGGCGAACGCCTTATAAGCGGTTTCAGGATTCCAAAACCCCGCTTAATCAGATACTCATCCAGCTTGCAGATGGTCAGATCGCTGACATGGCGCACCTATCCTCCGTCGTATCGAGTGCAGCAACATACGAGGTGTACCGTGTATATGTATCTGAGGATGACAGTGAAGGTCGCTCTATGATAGAGAACATAGTGAGAACATCGAAGCGACAGGAGGCGGGCAATGGCAGCGTATGATCTCCATCAGCGAGCAGCAGCCTTGGTTCGTGACGCTGAAGGTGAACTGGTCGGTCGGACACGTTTGCAGAAGGTGGCATACCTTTCCCAACTGGCGGGTTTTGATCACGAATTCGAATTCGAGTACCGGCATTATGGTCCTTTCAGTGAGGGGCTATCCGAAGCCATGCAAATAGCCAGTGGGCTCCGTCTTGTTCATGAGGAAGAGCGACGGACTGATTGGGGGGGCTGGTATTCTATTTATAGGGTCGGCGATGAGGCCGTTCCTGAACGTCCCGCTAATTCAAGGCGGGCAAGATTCCTTGCTGAGGCGAAGAAGATTGGAGCTATTGAGCTTGAGTTGGCTGCCACAGCTGCCTTCCTCTATTCGGAGGAAAATATCGGTGGGAATGGTGATAAAGAGGCCCCCTGGCTGGAGACTGCTCGGCGGAAGCCGGAAAAGGCCAGTCCTGAAAGGCTTGCCGCTGCTAAGGATGCATATCGCTCCCTAATGACGTTGAGCACGCCGGTGCCTCTTCCGCCCATTGTTTAGTTTCTAATTGGTAGATTGGCATTGGGTTAGGGGCTGACCACTCAGCATAATCTTGGCTTATCTTGGTCAGGAATGACGCATTCCAGCGTAGCAGGGCGCAAGGCAATCTTGCAAATATAACTTTGCAAGATTGCCTTGCAAGGCTGGCTTTGGTGGCGCATCTTCCAGTTATTGGAGGAGCGACATGTCACACGAACTGTTCGGAAGCCGGATCAAGACACGTCGGGACGAGATGGGTTTGACCCAGGATGCCCTGGCCAAGTTGTTCGGTTTCGACAACCGGCAAACCCTCTCGGCCATTGAAACCGGTCAGCGCGGCCTGTCAGCGGAAGAGTTGCTGAAAGCGGTCGAGGTGCTGCAGGCACCGCTGGACTATTTCACGGATCCGTTCCGGCTGGTGGGTCGGGAGGGTGCCTTCTCATGGCGCCGGCAGGCGGGGATGGCACCGGCGACACTGGACCAGTATCAGGCCAAGGCCGGCTGCTGGATCGCCTTCTATCGCAACATGGCCCCCCAGGTCGGCAAGCCGCTCTCCTATGTCGGTCTCAATTTGAAGCTGACGCCCAAAAGCAGCTTTGAAGATGCCATGGCCGCCGGGGAGCAGATGGCGGAACGCTTGGACCTGGGTGATGTACCGGCTGACCGGCTGGGCGAGCGCATGGAGCAGCAGTTGGGCCTGCTGGTGCTGATGGTGGAGGCCGATCGCGGTATCTCCGGTGCTGCCTGCCATCTGGCCGATCTGGATGTCGTGCTGATCAACCGCAATGAGGGGGCGTCCCGCCGCCATTTCGACCTGGCCCACGAACTGTTCCATATCCTGACCTGGGAGGAGATGCCACCCGACCGCGAGGAGGATGCGGACGACGATGTGTCATCCGCCACGGGTGGCCGGAGGGGCAAGCGGACCCAGACGGAGCGGGTCGAACTGCTGGCCAACAATTTCGCGGCCGCCCTGCTGATGCCGCGCAAGGTCATCGCCCGCTTTGGTGACTGGGCCGGGCTGGACCGGGTTGCTGTGGCGCAGAAAATCCAGGATGTGGCTGATACGCTGAAGGTTTCGGCGCCGGCCGTCATGTGGCGGCTGGTCGCCCTTAAGCTGCTATCATCTACCGACGCCTGGTTGATCGACCATGCTACCGCCCGCCGTACTAGGGGGGGGGAGGTTCCTGCCCTACCGCCGCTATTCTCCGCCACGTTCATGGATGTGGTGGCAAAGGCGATTGATCGCGGCCTCATTTCTGTTCGTCGCGTTGCCGGCCTGTTGGATATCTATATCGATGATATTCCAGAAATCTGCGCGGCCCATGGCATCGACATCGAGCTGGGGTTATGACCCGCGATGCCATTACGCCCACATCCCCTTCTGGTCGACACCAACGTCGTTATCGAGTGCCACCGCACCCATTCCTGGTCCGCCCTGGTCGGGACATTCCAGGTGGAGATGGTCGAGAAGTGTGTTGAGGAAACGCATACCGGCTTTCAACGGCGTCGCCCCGAACAACGGATTGACCAGGTGGCGCTTCAGCAGTCACTAGCGGCCATTCATGCCGTGGGCGATGCGGAACGGTCGGCGCTGCTGGCCAGATATCCCGGCAGCGCCAACCTTGACCCCGGTGAACGCGATCTGTGGAGCCATGCGCTGATCCGGCCCGACGCCTGGATCCTGTGCGGCCCGGACAAGGCCAGCCTTCGGGTCGGCGTGGCGCTGGGATTTAGGGACCGGATGGTCAGCCTGGAGAAGCTGTTTCAGGAAACGGGTGCCCGCCCGTCCTTGGGCAACCAATTTACGCAAGCATGGCTGTCCGCTGTGCTTGGTCAGTTGGTCGTGGAACTGGGAGTACCGAGATGACCGACAGCACCACCGTCCGTAGCCGCATCGTGGAAATGCTGCGCCGCGACCTGATCGGCCCCGCGCCCATGCCCGCTGATGAAGACCTTCAGGATGAGGTGTTGTCGGAAAGCCCGTCCCGCTGGTATCTGACTGGTTTCATCGCGCCTGCCGAGGAAGAGGCTGCGGAGGCGGCGCTGGATAATGTCGCTACCCAGGAAGAGGGGGAGAACGCATCTCCGGAACTTGATCTCGTAGAAGACGAAGACGCCCTTGAAGGCAGTATACCCCAGGATGACGAAGATCCGGAACCGCCGACGGTGAAGCGGCGCTTCCTGCCCTCGTCCATCGGCATTACGGTGCTGTTGCCGGCATCGGTGACGACTTTCGATGTGGCGGTGAACTGGGGCGATTATGTCACCGAACCGCCCCTGCCGCCGCAGATACTCATGGATGAGGCCGACGGCGGTGGGGGACAACGTACCCTGCCGACTGTGCATTGGGTGCGCAAACCGCGGCGCCAGATTGTTAAGGTGAGCCTGGAGAAACAACGAGACAAGAAGCTGGTTCCGGAAAGTGCGGCCCCACAGATGGGAGGCGGTGCCCTTGAACTCTCCTGGCATTCCAGCTTGTTTACCATCGACAATCCGGAGAATGGCCGGGAACAGGTCAAGGCGGTAACCATCTTCCTCGTTAACAGGCGCGTCACCGCTCGCAGGCGATATGCGGACGTCGCTTATGCCTTCCAAGTGCAGTTGGAAGTGATCTGTCCGGAAGGCATTATGCCGCGGTTTGACCTCTCCGGCTATAATGCCACGGATACGGACCTGCGCGTCGCGGACCTCCATTACCGCGATGTCCGCGAATATGCCGTTGGCCGGAATGCCGCCGCCGACTGGGGTGTGGATGCAGACGGCAAGGTTCGCCGGGCCTGGACCGATTTCCTGCCGAAGGCGGAGGTCGAGCGGGTGGCACCCAATGAGGACATCACGGGTGTCGAGTTCGGGATGGAGACGCTGGCCGAGCTTGCCGCCGCCGGCAATGTGGATTTGGCGGCAAGGTTATCGCCGCTGACATTGCTGTACGATACCTGGATCGATAAGGAAGAGGTAAAAAGAGCTGGTATTAAGGCCCAGAGGCGGCTTGAAACCGCCAGTGACCTTATCACCGACATGCGCGCGGCCAGCCGTCGTATCGCTGACGGTATCCTCCTGCTGGCCGAAAATGACCGTGCCAGGCTCGCGTTCCGCATCATGAATTTGGCCATCGCGCGGGCGGCCCGTCGTCGCAACGCGGGACCGGATGGCGATCCGGTCGCTCAACGCGCGCCGAAATGGCGTCCGTTTCAGTTGGCCTTCATCTTGCTGAATTTGCGTTCGTTGGTGGAGAAGGGGCACCCGGATCGGGAAATCGTCGATCTGCTCTTCTTCCCAACAGGTGGCGGCAAGACTGAGGCCTATTTGGGCTTGGCGGCGTTCGTTATCGCCATGCGGCGTCTGTCCAATGATGGTGTGCTGGGGGCGGGGCTGTCCGTCATCATGCGCTACACGCTGCGCCTGCTGACGCTGGATCAGCTTGGCCGTGCAGCCGGTGTTGTCTGCGCACTTGAGTTGATGCGCACTGATCCGTCATTCCGCGATGCGCGGGGGCGGCGCCTTTTGGGCGATTGGCCGATTGAGATCGGGCTTTGGGTCGGTTCCGACGCATCACCCAACCGGCTTGGCGGTCGTGGTGACAAGGGACGCGATGACACGGCTGTGAAGCGTGTGCGCCGTTATCAGAAGACCGGACGTGGGGCGCCGGCACCGATCAAGGTTTGCCCCTGGTGTCAAAAGCCGTTCGCGCCTGACAGTTTCAGCTGTGTGCCAAACATGTCAGCGCCCACCAACATGGAGATCCGTTGCGTCAACACGGCATGTGACTTCACCGGCGACCGTGCCCTCCCGGTCCTAACGGTCGATGAACCCATCTACCGCCGTCTTCCGGCATTTCTGATCGCCACGGTCGACAAGTTCGCCAGTTTGCCCTGGATCGGTGAAAGCGGTGCATTTTTCCGCAATGTGGACCGCTTTGAGCCCGATATCGGGTTCTTCGGACCCAGCTCGGCCGGCGGACGAAAGCTGGACAACGGCTTCACGCTGGAGCCGCCCGATCTGATTATCCAGGATGAGTTGCATCTGATATCGGGTCCGCTGGGGACGGTTGCCGGACTCTACGAGGTAGCGGTCGATCTACTGGCCAGCCGTGACGGGCCGACAGGACGTGTCCGGCCCAAGATCGTGGCCTCCACGGCGACCGTTCGCAGGGCCGCCGGCCAGGTACAGGCATTGTTCGACAGACATAAGACGTCGATGTTTCCGCCTCCCGGCATTGACCGCAAGGACAGCTTTTTTGCCCAAACCGTCAACGATGAGAAAAATCCACCCCGTTTCTACTTTGGCCTCGCGGCGCAAGGGCGCGGTCCGAAACTGGTTTTCCTCAGGGCGCTCACGACGCTGATCGCGGCTGCGCAGGCCCAGTACGAGGCTACCGGTGGTGGGCGCGGCAACCCCGCCGATCCCTATCTGACAGCCCTATGCTATTTCAACGCACTCCGGGAACTCGGCGGCGCACGCCGCATCGTAGAAGACGAGGTTCGCGCCCGCGCCGCCGTCTATGGAACTAAGCGCAATCGGGTATACCCAGCGGATCACCCCTTTGCCGATCGCAGGATTGGTGAGGTGCTCGAACTCACATCGCGGGTATCGACCGACCAGGTGGCCGAGGCGAAGCGCCGGCTGGAGCAATCATTCGGAAACCCAGAGGCTACCGTTGATGTGGCCATGGCCACCAACATGATCTCCGTCGGTCTCGACATCACGCGCCTTGGCTTGATGATCGTGCAGGGACAGACCAAGACCGCGGCGGAATATATCCAGGCCACAAGCCGGGTTGGCCGTGCCCCCTCCAAACCGGGACTGATCATCACCGTGCTGAATGTTCACAAGCCCCGTGACCGTATGCACTATGAGCAGTTCGGGCATTTCCACCGTACCTTCTATCGGTCGGTTGAAGCGACAAGCGTGACGCCGTGGGCGGCCCGTGCCTTGGATCGCGCCTTGGCTGCGATCGTGGTCGCTATCGCCCGGCATTTGGACCCAGGGCTGACGTCGGAACGCGCAGTACAGGATATCTGCGAAAAGCCGGACGTTGCCGCGAAGGTTCGTGATGCCATCATTGCGCGCGCGCCGGACAGCCTTCCAGGTGGGAAGCCGGCGCTGGTTAACGCCATTGACCAGTTGTTCAATGCTTGGCGCAACGTTGTCCGGAAATCCGAGGCTCAGGCCTACAGCCGATCTGGGGCGCCGCGGCATCTGCTCTATCAGCCTCTGGACCCCGCTATTCCCAATTTGTCCACTGACCACCAGCGGTTTGTCGCTGGTCGCTCCATGCGGGACGTGGAGACAAACACTGTCCTGAAGGTGCGGGATCCGTTCTGGAGGCAGATTGCTCAGGCCGACGATGTGGGTTGAGGTGTCAAGATGAGTAATAAGAACGTCCTTCGGCAGAGCCAGATCATCATGACCTTCGGGCCTGGTGCCATGATTGACCTACCGACGCGCTCGGTCATCATCGGAGGCCTGGAACGATGGGATACCCGTGGTGATGCCTTCAAGCCGATCCGCGAACCCCGTCTTGTTGAAAAACTTGAGCAACGTTTAAGAAGGAACGGCAGGCTGCCGGAGGATGGACACCTTACACTGCGGACACCTCCCGTCAGCGGGGACGTCAACGGCCAGCAGGTTCTGGGCGTGGAGGCGGCCGTTTTTCCGACGTGGTTCGTATGCAATGCCGATGAACGGGATGCCACCGGACAGACAGCTGAGCGCCGTCGTCGGCTTGTTCAGTGGAGTGAACTCAATCCGACTGGCGGCAAACGTCAATTCCAGCATGATGACGGCCATAAATCTGATGTCAGTCCGATTCGTTTCGTGGCTGCCTGTAAAAAAGGACATATTGAGGATGTGAACTGGCGATGGGTTGTCCATGGTCCACATCAATGCCGCGAGCCTATGTGGCTTGAGGAAAAGGGGACCAGCGCTGATCCGCGCGATACCCGGATCGTCTGCGAGTGCGGTCGCGCCTTGTCGTTGGAGCAATTATTCCAGCCTGGGCGATTGGGCTCTTGTCGTGGGACCCGTCCCTGGCTTGATGATCGCGACCCGGATGGATGCACCGAAAACCTGAAACTGCTCACGCGTGCGGCGACGAATGCCTACTTCCCTCAAGTAGTCACCATCATCTCTCTACCAGAAGGTGAAGATGAGCTTACTCGCCGAGTACAAGAGAACTGGGACGACCTGAAAGGCGCCTTGAATCCTGATGATGTTGGTCAGGCGCGTCGCTTCAACCAAAAACTTAGAGCATCCTTAGAAAAGTACTCAAATGATGAGATATTTATCCGGCTGGGCCTTGTTGGCAACAGTGTACAGCAAAGTGCTTCGGCGCCAGCTAAGGTAGCTGAATTTGATATTCTCGCGTCCGGTCAATTGAGTATTGGAAGCGATGAATTGGATTCTCTGCTGTTCGCTGAAACACTGCACCGGTCGACATGGGACGCGCGGGATGAGCCATGGTGCCGTGATATACTGAACCTCGTTGCAGTCCATCGGTTGCGGGAAGTTACGTGTCTGTATGGCTTCACGCGTTTCGAAGCGGCCCCGACGGAGTTGGATGATGATCTGGAAGATGCCAACCTTGCGGTCGATGGTGCACCAATTAGCTTAAAGACCGATTGGTTGCCAGCAGTAGAGCAGTTTGGGGAAGGTCTGTTCATCCATTTTGACGCAAACGCAGTGTCAGAATGGATAAAACTTAAGGGTGTTGATGTGCGTGTAGCACAACTGGAAGCAGGGCGCAGGCGTTGGGAAACGGCCAGGGGGCGTCAAGTGCCCGGTAGCCGAGGTGCCGTGTATACGATGCTTCACAGCTTGTCGCACGTTCTTATGATGGAGATCGCGCTGGAATGCGGCTATCCGGCTACCAGCCTGAAGGAACGAGTTTACGCGCAGGCGAACCCCTTGCGTAAGGAAGTTATCGACCGATGCGGTATTCTAATCTACACGGCGACAACCGGTCGCCAGGGCACTCTGGGCGGTTTGGTTGCCGCTTCCAGTCGTTTTGCTGAAATCCTAAAATCTGCATTGGATCGTCTGGCGCTCTGTTCAAATGATCCGATCTGTGCCGATCATGAACCCAATTCGTCTACAGACGACCGTGCTCTTCATGGCGCTGCCTGTCATAGCTGCCTACTGATCGCTGAAACAAGTTGTGAAGCCCGTAATCTATTCTTAGATCGTTGCCTCATCTCCAAAACCATATCTGGAACTGATGCTTCATTCTTTTGATCCAGTTGAAGAGTCTGATTTGAAACAATCCCGAATTTCATCAAAATTGAGTCAGAGCCAAACTTCAATGCCGATTGACATACCGGATCGACGAAGCATTGGCCGGGCCCATCCCGCAGGTCATCTTCATCGTCGACGACGTCCTGACTGCCGGGACCCATTACAGGGCCATGCACACCATGCTGTCGGGCCGCTTCCCCTGCGTGCCGATTTACGGGCTGTTCGTCGCTCGCCGGATTTTCCCCGAGGTCGTCCTCCCGGAGGTCGGCAGTTAGCTGCGAGGGGCTTTCGCTCGCTGGTCAGCCGCCCGCCCAACCGATAGCTCAAGGTTAGAGCATACGCATGGCGACGGCCTCCCCGTCCTGGATCCTGAGTTCGATCGAAATTGGCTCGGCCTGGTCCAATAGGCCACGTTGAGCCTTTTCCAAGCCGCCAAGGATCGCCGCGCCCTCAACGGCCAGCCTGTCGAACAGCACGTTCTCGTTGTTCAGGAGAAGCGCCTTTGTTTCGTACGACGATACGCCCTTCATCTTCTCCCGCAGGACCTGGTCCATAGACACGACCGCCTCGCCTGCGACCGAGAATGCGGAAAGCGCGCCGCTAATGTCCTCCAAGCGGGCCCTCTTGCCGGTTTCGCGGCCCGGATAGAAGCACAGCAGCTGGTAGCCGCAAGCCCTCGCCCGGATGCACAACGACAGCTCGGCGTACGCCTTGTCGAAGGCCGCCTGGGCATCCTCGATCGCCTTCACATACTTGGTGGTGGAGCCCCACCCTTCCTTCTTGACCGCGAGGAGGGCCGAAACCTGGCCGCGAAGCTCCTCAGCAAGGTGTTCCTGGATCCGGACGAGCTCGGCCTCGTGCCGTTCGATTTCGTGAAGCACCTCGCTGCCGAGCTCGCCGGCCAGGACGGAAGGCGCGACTTGGTTGAAATAGCGGATCGACCCGGTCAGGACGGACCGGCGCTCGTCCCTTTGGAACCTCGACACCTCGCCGAGCACGGCCTTGATCTCGGCGAGGCTCCTCTCGATTTCCTCCAGCTTCTGCTGCTCCGCCATGGCGGTCGCCAACGCGAGCAGGGCGGCAGGCGAGGCCAACTTGGCGACGGAAGCCGGATCGAGGCGTATGCTCTTGAAGCTGCCCTTCTGATCCTTGGCCATCCCGATGAGATGGCCCAACTTGTCGCTATGGACGAGGTTCGCGCCACGCGGGACCGTAACGCGCATGTAGTTGCCTGCCTTCAAAAGCTCGTCGGCCGCGACCAACGGCTGCACGGCCTTCAGGATCGGGGTAAGCATGTGCATGGCCTTGCTGCCGCCGTCGATACCCCGCCAGCCGGCGGCGTCGACCTCGCGAAGGTACGCCACCGAGAGGATCGGATCCCCGTTCTCTGTTTGGACAATGAGCGCCCCCGCACTGTCATCGACCAGAGCCGGAACGCCGCCAGCCGCTTGTTCGTCGCCCGGCTTCGTGTGCGGCCGTCCCTCCCCGGTGAGCTTCTTCCGCAAGTATGCCACCTGCATGATGGTCGACGCGACCAACCGCCAGGCGTCGGAGCTCAACATGCCTGCGGCTGCGTCTGATGCAGCGGCACAAGCATCGATGACGACGAGCTGCCTTTCGGCCGACGACAGGGTCGACAGGTGCTGCCTCGAGAAGGTGTTGAGGAGCAGCGTCTCGGTGGCCTCAGTGTCGTTCGACGATGCGGGAATGCCGATCCGCTTGCAGAGCCCGTTGACGATGGCGCCGTATGTCGGTCGACTGCCACCGCCTCGCCCGAGGGCCTCAAGGCTGAGGCGATACATCTCGTCGCCGATCTGGTCGGTGTACAGCACATGCTCCGGGTGATGGCGTTCGAAGGCCCGGCTGATCTTCAGGACGCTGACCTGCGCCTTCGTGAGCATATCAACGATGGGAGCCAGCTCTTCATTGTTGCAGGCGCCCAGGATGTCGTAAAGCTCGCTGCAGAGTTTGGTCGTCTCGACGTCAACCATGGCGGGACCTTGCCTCATATCTGGGATGGGTACGGGTGCCAAATGGATGCCCGGCAGGTATCACTGTGGGTCATTTTTTGGCGAAAACACTGCTGTATTTACCATGAAATATTCATGTTCAATCGCTATTTCTCCCTCATCCATGACGGCAGCGACGCGGATGAACTGGCCACGCTGGTCAAGGCGGTCAGTGACGCTGTCGCCATGATCCTGTCGAAGGAATGTACCAAGGCCTTCCTAAAAGAATGTACCAAGGCCTTCCTAAAAGAGGGTGCTGCCATCCAATGGCTGATGGATGCCTTCGGCCATCTGAAGGCCATCGGTTTCAGCGCCGCCGCGCAACCGCTTCTCGACAAGGCCGGCGTGGTGCCCGACGAAGGGGTGAAGCCCATCGGAAACGGCTTCGTGGAAGCGGCCAGGACCCGCTACTGCGCGCGCGAGCCCGACATCCGCACCCAGGCCTGACATCGGGGCGCGATGCTGACGCAAGCAAAGGACCTTTGGATCGGACGGCCCATCTGGATGGACAACCTGTTGGAGCCGAGATCGAAGGCACGGGTTCAACGCCCTGCGCCGGTATGGCGCCTAGCAGCAGCCGCAACGCTGGTGCATTCGCGATGACTGCGGATGACGACTGTAGATCGGCTGCTTTGGGAGCCAGCCGCCAGGCACTTTCGGGTTCGCAAAAAAGCCAGGCGGCCATGCATGCCGCGCGCATCCATCGGGACTGATCACCATGAATGGACCGGAGCATTTGCCCAAGTAGGTGCAAAGATTCCAGGTGCCATGAAATGCTTTATACCCTTGATGAAGCGGCATTGATAATTCGCTCTGACGGACTGGTGTCGGCTAGATCCCTGCGTGCTGAGGTGACCGCGGGTCGGTTGCGGCCTACCCGCATTGCCGGCAGAATATTCGTCACGCATGACGATCTGACTGCCTTCCTTCAAACGGCAAGACAGCCTGATGCCCACGCCCGAAAGAACACTGGGCAGGACAGGCCGCCTTGCTGTTCATCTGCGACGAAGCTGAGGGCTGTCGCCAATGCGTTGACGAAGCGTAAGGCGCGGTGATTCAAGGATGGCTCACCCGACCAATCACCCGCGTAAGGGCGTGATGGGACCGCGGCTCGTACCGATATGTACGACCGGATCGACGGCGCATCGTTGGTACATCCGCTTCCAGGATCCAGTGAAGGGGAAGCGCGATATCTCCACCGGCTGCACGATTGAGGACAGGGCAGGGGCCGAACTGGCCCTGGCCAAGTTCATCCTGCAGCGGGCCGCGACCGGGGTGGAGAACGAGATGGCGACCGTCAGGGGGAAGCGATCAGACGCGGTGACCTGTGGTCAGGTACTGACCATCTACGCAGAGCAACATGCGACAACCACCGCCGACCCGCAGAGGATCGGATGGGCAATCCAGGCATTATCGCCGTTCTGGGCTGACATCCCGGTGTCTGAGGTGCGCGGGGAGACCTGTCGCAGATATCTTGAGACCCGCAAGAAACGGCAGCGTATCCCGGAATCCCATCCTCCCCGCTACCGGTCGGTGGCAGTGTCCCCAGCAACGGTCAGGCGGGAGCTTTCCACGCTTGCCGCCGCCTTGGCATACTGCCAGCGGGAAGGCCATCTGCTAGAGGCGCCGACCGTCTGGCGTCCGCCCGCATCAGCCCCGCGGGAGGCCTATCTTTCGCGTCAAGAGGTGGCGCGTTTGATACGGGCGGCGCGGAAGGATGCGAGGTCGGGCCGGCACCTCGCGCTCTTCATTCTCCTCGCCTACTACACGGGACGCCGGAAAGAGGCGATCTTGACGCTGCAATGGGCACCAAATTCCGACGGCGGACATGTCGATCTCGAAAAAGGCGTGATCGATTTTCGCCCCACGGGTCGGGTAGAAACGGCAAAGCGCCGTGGGCGACTGGAGATTCCCGACCGGCTTCTTAGGTTTTTGCGCCATGCCCGTCGGCGGACCCGCACGCATCTGTTCGAGTACGGACCGCATAACCGGCCCATCCGGGACGTGAAGCGCTCGTTCGCCTCAGCAGCAAGGGCGGCCGGCTTGGACCCCGAAATCGTCACCCCCCACATACTCCGGCACACCTGTATCAGTCATCTGGCGCAAGCTGGCGTGCCGCTGTTCGACGCTTGTCAATGGGTCGATGTCACCATGGAGACGGCGGAGAGGGTCTATGCTCATAACGATGGACGGCATGACAGAGTGCGCAACGCGCTGGGACAGGGTGGACGGATGAGGCGTGCCCATCCATTACACCCCCAGCCTTTAGGGTGAAGATATAAGATTTGCGTAGTTCCGTGGCCAAATGAGGATGGTGCCGTCATGTCATGTGCGCTGATGCCACTGGCGTGGGTCGCGGCGGTCATGGAAACAGGCGACGATCTCCACCTCGCCTGGGAGGATGCGGAAAACCAGCCCATAGGGGAAGCGGCGAAATCCGACGCGGCGAATGTCCCGCCGTATACAGGGAAACTGTTGCGGATTGTCGCGCAGGCGCTCCAGCAGACGCTCGAACTCGTCAAGGAAGCGGGCGGCCAGCCCCTCGCGGATGCCGCCGTACCACGCCAGTGCGTCGCCCAGTTCGGCCTCGGCGGCAGACGTCAGGCGAACGCGCATCACGCGTGGCGACGGCGAAGGTCGGCCAGCGCCTCGAAGGCGTCGCGGCCTTCGCCCGGCTCGGCATCCAACATGGCCAATCGCCGGTCCAACTCAGCGGCTTGGGCGTTGGTGAGCGGCACCGCGTCATGGTCGATGCTGTCGCAGAGGTCCGCAATCAGGTCGAGCCGCTGCTCGGTGGTAAGATGGCTGAAATCCAGTGTCGACATGCTTGGCACTCCAACTCGTCCTACGTTCGTACCGTGGCTCGCCACCGCGGCAGAGGTCATAATTTGGGCCCGCGCGGTCCGTTCCGCAATGTCCATGTCAGCCAGCCGATATCAGGCACGACGGCGTTTGTCGGCGGGGTGATGTCTCGTTGCTGGAAGGCGAGAGGTGTTGAACGCGATCCTCGAGGTGGGCCGGTGGGCCCTGCGATGGAGGTTTCATCGCTCAATCATCGCTCAAACCCCCGCCAAACGACGCCAAAATCAGTGCAGTTCGGTAAGCGGAAACCCGCAGAAACCTTGATGATTGGGTGCTTTTCCGCCAAAAAGCTCGGCGCTCCGAAGGCAGAGGCCGATGGTTCGAATCCATTCGGGTCCGCCAATTTTCCTCATAAAATCAGTTACTTAGTCCGTACGGCCCGCATTGCGTGGTCGCCATCGGGGATTGCAAGCGTTAAGCGATCAGGCGCAGGGCGTCGCGGACATTGCCGATGCGCTGGTTGGCGGCGCGGGTGGAGTGGGCGATTTCGTCCATGGAATGGTGGATCTTTTCCACGTCACCCGAGGCGCCGCGCATGGTGCTGTTCATCAGACGGGCCACCGCACTCTGTTCCTCCACGGCGGAGCAGGTGCCGACCACATAGCCGCGCACGGCGTCGATGGCACCCCGGATGGCGTCCATCTTCTCCGCCACGTCACCGGCGGCGCCCTGAAGGCTGACGATCTCGGTTGAGATGCTGGCGGTGGCGCTGGCGGCCTGCCGGGCCAGGTTTTTCACCTCGCCGGCCACGATGGCGAAACCACGGCCCGCCTCACCGGCCCGCGCGCTCTCGATGGTGGCGTTCAGGGCCAGCATGTTGATCCGTCCAGCAATATCCTGGATCAGCTTCACAATCCCATCCATGGACTGGGTGCTGTTCAACAGGCGCTGGGTGGCGGCATCGACCACGGTCGCCTCTTCAAAGGCTTTCTCTGTGGCGGATTTGGAATGGCTCATGGAGCGAGCGATTTCCTGGATGGAGGCGTCCAGCTGCTCCGACCCGCTGGCGATGGCGGCGACGCTGACGGAGGTGCGTTCCGATGCCTGGGTTGCGTTCTCTGCCTGATTATTGGACTGTTCCACTGCCGAAACAATATCGCCCAGGTAGGATTGCACCGCCGACAGGGTCTGCTCGTTACGCTGACGCGCCTCGACGGCGGCAGTCACGTCGGTGGCGAACTTCACCACCTTCACGGGCTTGCCATCCTCATCCAGGATCGGGTTGTAGGTGGCCTGGATATAGATGATGCGGCCACCGGCAGCCAGACGCTTATATTCGGCCTGGCTGAAGCGGCCCGCGCGCAGGCCCGCCCACAGGGAGCGATAGCTGTCGGTCGTCACCTCCTGCGGATCGACGAACATGCTGTGATGGCGGCCCTGTATCTGGTCCAGACGATAGCCCATGGCCGTCAGGAAATTCTCGTTGGCATCCAGGATGGTGCCATCCATGGCAAAGCTGATTACGGCCTGCGCCCGGTTCAGTGCCGCCAACTGCCCCTGCACATCCAGCGCCCGCTGCCGGTCGGCCGTCACATCGCTGGCCAGCTTCACGACCTTGCAGACATGGCCACGGCGGTCGAAAACGGGATTATAGGAACCGTGTATCCAGACCTCGCGCCCGCCCTTGGCCAAGCGCCGGATCATCTGCACCTGACCCGGCTTGCCTTCACGCAGGCTTTGCCATAATTGGGTGTAGTCCCGGCTGTTGCGCGTCGCCTCATCCACGAAGATGGAATGGTGACGGCCTTTGATTTCGTCCAGACGATAGCCCATGACCTTCAGGAAATTGTCATTGGCGTTCAGGATTTCTCCTGTCGGAGAGAACTCGATCATACCCTGGGCCTTGCTCAGGGCAGAGATGATTGCTTCGGCGTCTGAATTATTTCCGAACAACATCGCGTTCCTCCAGATATCATGCAGTGGGCGCATCGACCTGTCAGAACCATACGTCGAACTTACCGAAAATTCACCAAATCGGAAGGTTATAACCTTTGGAATCGAAATAGTTGAACTACTCGACTTCGTTAATATTTCCTAATTTGCCGATCAGATACTCTATACATTGGTACAGGTGACCCCACCCCTGGTAGGGGCAGAAGCCAGACCACCCAATACAACCGCGCACAAGGCAGCCCCATGATGGCGCCCCCTGGCAGCGCTAACCTGCGCGGTATATAAGCGCGACTGGTCCACCGGTGGGTGGATGCGGCCCCGGCGAACGGACAGACAGTATGTTGAGCGATATTATCGAGTTCCTGGCCACCGGCATCATCGCCGTGATCGACGCCATGGGCTATGCCGGGGTGGCGCTGCTGATGGCGATCGAGTCCGCCTGCATCCCGCTGCCGTCGGAAATCATCATGCCGTTCGCAGGATATCTGGTGTCCACCGGGTCGATGAACCTGATCCTGGTGGCGACGGCGGGAGCCATCGGCTGCAACCTGGGTTCAGAAGTGGCCTATCTGGTGGGGCGGCATGGGGGGCGCACGGCCATCCTGCGCTGGGGCCGCTATGTGCTGCTGGATGCGGCGGACCTGGACATGGCGGACCGTTTCTTCGCCCGCTTCGGCAATGCCGCCGTGTTCATTGCCCGGCTGCTGCCCGTCATCCGCACCTTCATCGCCCTGCCCGCCGGGATCGTGGGCATGAAGAAGGTGCCGTTCCATATCTATACGTTCCTGGGCTCCTGGCCCTGGTGCTTCGCCCTGGCCTATGTCGGCATGGCGCTGGGCCATGAATGGCATTCCAACCCGACGCTGAGCACCTGGCTGCATCGGTTCGATGCGTTGATCATTCTGGCCATCCTGGGGCTGGGCGGGCTGTTCCTGTGGCATAAGCTGCACAAGCGGAAGGCCTGAAAACAAAAGCCCCCGCCGGTGTGATCCGGCGGGGGTTTTGCTTTATTGGAGAGTTAATCGCCCGCCGCCACTATGCCGACCGGCAGGGCCGGCTCGGGCTGCTTGCGGTGCGCGCCGACCATGAAGCGCAGCAGGACATAGAAGACCGGGGTCAGCAGCAGGCCGAACAGGGTGACGCCCAGCATGCCGGCGAACACGGCCACACCCATGGCCTGACGCATTTCCGCACCAGCCCCCGTGGAGGTGATCAGCGGCACCACGCCCATGATGAAGGCGATGGAGGTCATCAGGATGGGACGCAGACGCAGGCGGCTGGCCTCAATCGCGGCCTGGACGACAGTTCGGCCATGGGTTTCCAGCTCGCGGGCGAATTCCACAATCAGGATCGCGTTCTTCGCCGACAATCCGACCAGCACCATGAAGCCGATCTGGGTGAAGATGTTGTTGTCCCCACCCGTGATCCAGACGCCGGCCAGGGCCGACATCAGGCTCATCGGCACGATCATCAGGATGGCCAGCGGCAGGGTCAGGCTTTCATACTGGGCCGCCAGCACCAGGAAGACCAGCAGGACGGAGATGGGGAACACCCACAGGGCGGCGTTGCCCGCCAGGATCTGCTGATAGGTCAGGTCGGTCCATTCGAACTTGATCCCGCGCGGCAGAACCTCCGCCGCGATCCGCTCCGCCGCTGCCTCGGCCTGACCGGAGGAGTAACCCGGCGCCGGGCCGCCATTGATGTCGGCGGCGGTGTAGCCGTTGTATCGGACCACCATTTCAGGACCATAGCTCTGCGTCACCTGCACCAGCGACGACAGCGGCACCATCACGCCCTGGTCATTGCGGGTCTTCAGCAGGCCGATATCATCGGCATGGGCGCGGAACGGCGCATCCGCCTGCACCCGCACCTGATAGACGCGGCCAAAAATGTTGAAGTCGTTGACATAGAGGGAGCCCAGATAGACCTGCATCGTCTCGAACACGTCGGTGACGGGCACGCCCAACTGCTTAGCCTTCACGCGGTCCAGGTTCACATCCAGCTGCGGCACGTTGATTTCATAGGAACTGAAGGTCGGCCCCAGTTCAGGGGTCTGGCGGGCCTTCATCACGAAATCATTGGCGGCTTTGGCCAGCGCCTCGTAACCCAGGGAGCCGCGGTCCTCCAGCTGCATCTTGAACCCGCCCAGCGTGCCCAGGCCCATGACGGGCGGCGGCGGGAAGACGGCGACGTAGGCTTCCTTCACGCCATTGAACTGCTGCTGCAGGGACATGGCGATGACATTGGCCGACAGGCCGTCCTTCTGCCGCTCCTCATAGGGTTTCAGGGTGGCGAACACGATGCCGGCGGAGGACGAGTTAGTGAAGCCGTTGACCGACAGGCCGGGGAAGGCAACGGCATGATCGACGCCGGGCTGTTTCAGGGCGATGTCGGTCATGGCGCGGATCACTTCTTCGGTCCGGTCCAGCGAGGCGCCGGTGGGCAGCTGGGCAAAGGCGATCAGATATTCCTTGTCCTGGGCCGGCACGAAGCCACCCGGTACCGCCCGGCCCAGCACGAAGGTCAGGCCCAGCAGCAGCACATAGACCAGCATCATGGCGCCCTTGTGCCGCACCACGCCGCCAACGCCCTTGCCATAGGCTTCGGACCCGCGCTGAAACACGCGGTTGAAGCCCCGGAAGAAGCCGCCCAGCACCTTGTTCATGGCCTTGGTAAGCCAGTCCTGCTTGTCATGATGACCCTTCAGCAGCAGGGCCGACAAGGCCGGTGACAGGGTGAGCGAGTTGAAGGCGGAGATGACGGTGGAGATCGCGATGGTCATCGCGAACTGCTTGTAGAACTCGCCCGACAGGCCCGACATGGCGGCCAACGGCACGAACACGGCCACCAGCGTCAGGGCGATGGCGATGATGGGCCCGCTCACCTCCTGCATGGCCTTGTAGGTGGCCTGTTTGGGCGACAGGCCCTCGGCGATGTTACGCTCCACATTCTCCACCACCACGATGGCGTCATCGACCACGATGCCGATGGCCAGCACCATGCCGAACAATGACAAGGCATTGATGGAGAAGCCGAACAGCAACATCAGGGAGAAGGTGCCGACGATGGAGACGGGCACGGCCAGCAGCGGGATGATGGAGGCGCGCCAGGTTTGCAGGAAAACGATCACCACCAGCACGACCAGGGCGATGGCTTCCAGCAGGGTGTGGATCACAGCGTCGATACTGGCCTGCACGAAGCGGGTCGGGTCATAGACGATGGAATATTCCACGCCATCCGGCATGTCGGCCTGCAGCTCCGCCATGGTGTCCCGAACGGTTTCGGAAATGGCCAGCGCATTGGCACCCGGTGCCTGGTTGATGGCGATGGCCACCGCCGGCTGGTTATCCAGCAGGGAGCGCAGGCCATATTGCGAGGCGGCCAGTTCCACCCGCGCCACATCGCGCAGATAGGTGACGGCGCCGGCGTCGGTCTTCAGGACAATGTCCTGGAATTCCTCCACCGTCTTCAACCGGCCCTGGGCGTTCACCGACAATTGCAGGGGCGCGTCGGGCACCGACGGGCTGGCGCCGATGACACCGGCGGCCACCTGCACATTCTGTTCACGGATGGCGTTGACGACGTCATTCGCCGTCAGGCCGCGTTCGGCTACCTTGTGCGGGTCCAGCCAGACGCGCATGGCATAGTCGCCCGAACCCCACAGCAGCACCTCACCCACCCCGGAAATGCGCGCCAGACGGTCGCGCACATTCAGGACGGCGTAGTTGCGCAGATAGGTCATGTCATAACGGTCGTCGGGCGAGCGCAGATGCACCACCATGGTCAGGGTCGGCGACGACTTGACGGTCGTCACGCCCAGCCGCTGCACATCCTGCGGCAGGCGCGGCAGCGCCTGGGCCACGCGGTTCTGCACCAGCTGCGTGGCCTTGTCCGGGTCGGTGCCCAGCTTGAAGGTCACGGTCAGCGCCATGTTGCCGTCGCTGTTGGCCTGGGACTGCATATACAGCATGTCCTCAACGCCGTTGATCTGCTCCTCCAGCGGGGAGGCAACGGTTTCGGCGATGACCTTGGGGTTGGCGCCCGGATATTGCGCACGCACGACGACGGAGGGCGGCACGACCTCCGGATATTCGGAGACCGGCAGCTGGAACAGGGCAATGAACCCCGCCAGGAAGACGACCACCGACAACACGCCCGCGAAGATCGGGCGGTCGATGAAGAAACGGGAGATGTTCATGATAGCCTCGGGCTCCGCGTGGGGGTGCGGAATGGGATGGGCTTGGAATTTGAGTAGTCATCACCCCTCGCCCACGTCAGTGGGAGAGGGAGGGGCCCATCGGTGTCAGCCGATGGGAGGGTGAGGGAGCAACGATTGGGGGGGACCCCTCACCCTCCCGAACGCTTGCGCGTTCGGGCCCCTCCCTCTCCCGCTATCGCGGGCGAGGGGTGGAATGGGGTGGCCTTACCGCGCCGCGACCTGCGTCGTGGGGCGTTCCATGGCAACCGCCTTGGGCTTCACCACGTCGCCCGGACGGGCGCGCTGCATGCCGTTGACGATGATGCGTTCGCCGGGCTGCAAGCCGCCGGTGACGATGCGCAGGCCTTCCTGACGGCTGCCCAGCAGGACGGGGCGGTAGGAGACCTTGTTGTCATTACCCACGACCAGAACGAATTTCTTGTCCTGATCGGTGCCGATGGCGCGCTCATCGACCATCACGGCGGCCTGCGGATCGGACCCGCCCACCTTGACGCGGGCATAGAGGCCGGGGACCAGCAAACCGTCGGCATTGTCAAAGCGGGCGCGGACGCGGATGGTGCCCGACACGGGGTCCAGCCGGTTATCCACGTCATCGATGGTGCCGGCGCGGGAATATTCCGCCTCGTTGGCCAGACCCAGCTGCACCGGCACACCGGTCTGATCCTTCACCGACGCGATATGGCGCAGATAGGTCTGCTCATCCACGTCGAAGGAGGCATAGATGGGCGAGACAGAAACCAGCGTCGTCAGCGGCACACCGGTCGCCCCCGCCGCCACGACATTGCCCACGGTAATTTCCGCACGGGAAACACGGCCGGAGATGGGGGCGGTGACGGATGTGTAGGACAGGTTCAGCTTCGCCACATCCAGTTCCGCTTGCGCTGCCCTCAGGCTGGCCTGGGCGTCGCGGGCATTATGCTCCCGCTCGTCCAGGGTGCGGCGGGGAATGGTGCTGTCGGCCACCAGCTTGGCGGCACGGTCCAGTTCGGCACTGGTGAAGCGAACCCGGGCCTGGGTCGCCGCCAGTTGCGCCTCGGCCCGCGCCACCTCGGCACGATAGGGGGCGGGATCGATGGTGAACAGGACATCGCCCTTCTTCACCTGCGCCCCGTTCCTGAAATGCACCTCCGTGATGGTGCCAGAGACGCGGGGGCGGATATCCACCCGCTCCACCGCCTCCAGACGCCCGGAATAGCTCTGCCAGTCCACCACCTTGCGCGCCACCACTGGCGCCACATCCACCTCAACGGCGGGCATGGCGGCCACGGCCACCGGCTTGTCTTCCGCCTGCCCCTGCAACGTCGCCAGCGAGATCACCAGCAGCGACACACCGGCCGCCATCATCCAGGCCAGCTTGGATCGCGTCATCGACATGGGTACCACTCCTTGCCAGAAGGGTGCAGAAAGGGGTTTCCCGCCGCCGCCCATCGACGGGGGATCACGCAAAAGAGGCCTGCTCTAAGGACAGCGCCGCCCTTGGATGCCCGGCGATCCGGGCCCCTTGTCCAACACCTTTGTTTCGGGTTTGGAACCGCACCCAGACCGGATGAGGCTCCCTCAATTTTCAGGTTTATCGGGTTTGCTGCATTGCCGCTGTGATGGCCGTCGCAGGGATTAAATCTTTTTCATTTATCACCCATGCATTTTCGCAAGGGCTTGGTAAATAACACCTTTCAACATCAAAATAGCATACGAGCCCGCGAACAGGCGTCCGCAGGTCAGTGAGCAGTTGCAGCATCACCCATCCGCCGTGACGAATAAATATCGATTTTCCGACAACAGAATTCGGATTATCCGAACAATCCGTTGGGCACAGGGCCGGCAGTCTCCGGCCCTCTCAGGCGGCGGCGTGCTGATAACAGGCAAAGGGCTTATCAGCGCCCTGCAGGATCGGGCATTGTTCGAACAGGCTGACAACCCAGTCGATGAACAGCCGTACCTTCTGTGAGGGCTGGCGGTTGGGCGGATAGACGGCGGAGATGGGCATGGGCCGGGGCCGAAACTCGGGCAGCACCTCCACCAGCTCTCCGCGCTGGAACTGCTCCATCACCATGAACAGGCCAGGCTGCATCAGGCCATAGCCCTGAACCCCGCAGGCAATATAGGCCTCGCTATCATTGACCGCGACCGCCCCCTTTAGGGGGATGTCGATCTCCACCCCATCCTTCACGAATTCGAACGGGTAGGAGCGGTTGCCCAGATGGGGGGAGAAATACCGCACGCCCTGATGGCCCAACAGATCCTCCAGCCGTTGCGGCACCCCATATTTCTCCAGATAGGCCGGGCTGGCACAGGTGAGAACGGAGAGAAGGCCCAGGCGGCGGGCGATCATGGAGCTGTCGGCCAGTTCACCGACGCGCAGCACGCAATCCACCCCCTCCTGCACAATATCGATCTGCCGGTCATTCATGCCCAGTTTCAGTTCGATATCGGGGTAGCGCTCATGAAACTCCCGCAAACGCGGGATCACCACCAACCGGCCAATGGAGGTGGGCATATCGACATGCAGCCGGCCCTTGGGATGGCGGCGGCCTTCGGTGAAGCCGATCTCCACCTCCTCCACATCGGCCAGGATGCGCAGGGCGCGTTCGTGGAAAAGCTCCCCGTCGGCGGTCAAGGACAGGCGCCGTGTCGTCCGCTGCAACAGGCTGGTGCCCAGATGGGCCTCCAGATTCTGGATAATGGTCGTGACCGATGCACGCGGAAGGCCCAGCTTGTCGGCGGCCCGGGCAAAGCCATTCAGCTCCACCACCTGCACAAAAACCTGCATGGCCTGCAACTTGTCCATGATCCCGCCCACCCGGAAATATGATCCCGCTCCGTCATGAACATCGGGGCGGGGCAGGTCGCTATGCCCGCCGTCACAGCGGGGGCAGTTTTCACGGGCGGGCGTCGTTCCCTCACCCTCCCATTGGCTAGCGCCAACGGGCCCCTCCCTCTCCCACCTTCGTGGGCGAGGGTAGAAGTTTCGCCCCTCGCCCGCTTGCGGGAGAGGGAGGGGCCCAAGCCGAAAGGCTTGGGAGGGTGAGGGAACGACGTGTTTACCCCAGCGCTTCGGTCAGCTCCGGAACGATCTTGAACAGATCGCCGACGATGCCGTAATCGGCGACCTGGA
>NZ_JBMDKE010000045.1:0-56958 GCF_057809555.1 Niveispirillum sp. FG156
TATCTCGAAAATATCATTCGAAATTCAGGGCCGTTAATCTGAAGCGATTCCCCTGAGGACCCGAACGGTGACCGGGTTTAAGCGGGCCTGGGTGCGTTCATAGTCGGCGACGCGGTCCAGGTGGTCGGGTTGGATGATCCAGGTGCCGTCCGGTTCGCGGGTGACGGCGTTGGTCAGGCGGCGCATTGCCTCCAGCCGTCGGACATGGGTGTCGGCAAAGGCTTCGCTGGCCGTGGGATCGTGGCGCAGGTGGATGTCGATGCTGTAGCGGCCATCATGGGCTGCGGCGATGCCCATGATGCGTCGGTCCATCGGGCGCGGGGCCGTGGCATGCGGCTCCACGCGCAGGATGCTGCCCGGTGGTGTTGGCTCCGTGGCTTCACCCTTGCCGATATCGACATAGTGGGTTCGGCCATCGGTGGCGTCGATGATCAGGTAGTGGCGGTCATTCACCTCGTTCGACAGGCCGCGCGCGATGACACGGCCGGTGATGGGCAGAGCGTTGGCGGCAGCGGAATCATGGATGATCAAGTCGCTTGGCGTGCGGACCAAGTTCTGTCCCGCCAGTTCCCGATGCAGGGTCTTGATGATATCACCGCGCTCACCCATGCGGCGCAGGGTGGTTTCCAGGTCATCGGCGAGCCGCCATTGACCAGCGCCCAGGTCCTCGGCTAGGCCCAACCGTTCCAGCTTGCGCAGACGGCCTGTCCGCAAGGCCTGCTGAAACGGGTCCTGGTCACTACCCAATACCAGCTGATCCGGCGTCCGGTCGCGCAGCAGACGTCGGTCCAGGCTGGTGAACCGTTCCTGTTCCACCTCCCGGCGCAGTTTTTCTTGGACTTCCAGGTCGGTGCGGGGGCCCAGATCCAGGCTGACGATCTCGGCGGCGCGTTCGCGCATGCCCTGGGACAGATATTCCCGCGCGATGATCAGGTCCTTGCCGCGGTCATCTTTACCACGCAGGATGATGTGGCTATGCGGATGGCCAGTATTGTGATGATCGACCGCTACCCAATCGAGCCGCGTGTCCAGGTCTTGTTCCATCTGCGCCATGAGGCGGCGAACCAGGGGCTTCAGGTCATCATACTGGTCGCCATCCTCCGCCGAGACGATGAAGCGGAACTGGTGGCGGTCGCCCTCGGCACGGTCGAGGAATGCCCGTCCGTCCAGTTTGTCCTGGTCGGCACCATAGAGCTGACCCGCCTGTCCTTCACGGGTGACGCCGTCGCGCTGGATATAGCGCAGATGGGCACGGGCACCCTGCATGCCTTTGCCGGCCAGCTTGACGATGCGGGATTTGATAATCACACGCCGCTGCCGCCAAGCGGCAAACTGGTCGCGCGAGGCCAGCACCCGGCCAACGCCAGTACCGCGCCCAATGCGGCTGCCATCGAAGCGGCCGGACCGGCGGGTGAAACTCAGCGGCCCGCCCCTGGCCAGAACGGTGGCCGCCAGCACCCGATTCAGGAACCGTTTGCCGCGTCGCCCCGAGGCGCTGCGCATGCGGCCCAGACGGGGGCGGAAATCATGATCATCGCCGAACATCGCGGTCTCTCCCGATCCGAGGCTGGCAAAGCGGCCCTGGGCAGGGTTGGTGCCAGAATGGTGCCGATCCTGCCGCCCTGGCACCACCGTAAGACCCCAAAAAGGATGTGCAGACAGGGGGTTACGGGGGCGCTGGCGCCACCGTTTTATCTTGCCCTACAGCGCCCCTGGTCAGCACCCGCGCTTATCCACGCCCTTCTACGCCCTCATGCTGGAAAAAGTGGGAGCGACGGACTGAACCGCCGCTCCCGGATCAGCGCCGCCTATCGACCGATGGCGCTGTGGAAGGCCGTCTCGGCAGCGCCACGCGTGGCATAGGCACGCTGGCGGGTCATGGAATGCAGACGCTCATCGCCATCAACAACGCAGCTGGCGACGATGAATTCGCTGCGGAAATGGCTCAGGATGAGGATGCAGTAGAGGCCTTCAGCACCATCATCATCGCCCATCCATTCGCCCAGATAATGCTCCTGGAAGCGGCCATCCCAGATGAATTCGGGACGTTCGGCACTGATGAAACGCTCGACATTGGCCATCAATCCGTCGCTGCCGAACTCGGTCCGGACGTCATCGACAAGGGCGTCGAAACGGTCGATCGCGGCTTGGGGATGCGCTGCAATGAACGACATGGGAACCTCCTTGGCTGGCGTCCTCCTGATCGAGGACAAGGTTCCCGTCCAGCCGGAGAGGGGCCGGTCAAGGACGCAGCAGGCGCCGCAAAGCGGGGCGCGGGGGAGCCAAAATGCGCAGCATTTTGGGGGGACCGCGCATCCTTGACGGGCCCCGCTGCCCGGCTGGTACGATAGGCAGACCGAGATGAGAAACCCCTCCCCCGCCCATGCTGGGGCCAGATCAGGGGTGCCGGAGGCCCCAAAAAAAGGGAGCGGCATCCGATCGACACCGCTCCCGCCATGCTATGCCGTCAGCAAGCATCAGCCGCTTCTGTGCAGTCAAGGTCTCCAGGACCAAAGGGTTCTGACAGGCCCGATCCTGGAGCTGACACACCCGGTCCCACGGCCCGACATTCTCGATAGGATCATCGGCTGATCCGACATAGATCGGTGCCTGATTGCGGATGCGGATGGCCTGCTCCAGGTTCTGGATAAGGGCGATGGCCATACGGCGCTGACGCCAGTAGGCATCGGTTCCACGGATCGAGGACAGCGCCTGCCATCAGCCGAGGCGGGGCCGGTCAAGGACGCCGGAGGCGCCGCGAAGCGGGGCGCGGGGGAGCCAAAATGCCAGGCATTTTGGGGGGACCGCGCATCCTTGACAGGTTCCGCCGCCCGGCTGGTACGATGGGCGGACTGAGATGAAGTCCCCCTGCTCAAACGTCTATCGCCCCGTGCTCCCAGCCTTGGACAAGGGCGCAAACAATCGGCTGTCAGAGCTGTTCAGCAGCACGAACAGCACGCCGGGGCTGCCTGCTGGTAATTCCAATCCGGCGTCGATTTTTGCCAGATAGGCCTGGGTCTCGGCTGGCAATGGCACACCATCCCGGAGATGTGCCTCATAGCGCGCAGGCCCGGCATTATAGGCGGCGAAGAGGCCGGGATCGCCGAAGCGCTTCCGCATTTCGGCAAGGTACGCGCTGCCCGCCATCACGTTGGCGGCAGGGTCCAGGACATCACCCTGGATGCCATATCGGTCGCGCATTTCCGCCCAAGTATCCGGCATCAATTGCATCAGGCCCAGCGCGCCCTTGACCGATACGGCATTGGCATCGCCGCCGCTTTCCCCGTCGATGACGGCCTTGATCCAGGCCTGCGGCAGGTCGAAACGACGGGCAGCGATGGCGATATCGGCATCGTAGGCCGGGATATCCGCCGCCCCAACTGCCGGCGTAATGGTCAGCACCACGACCAGCAGAGCTATCCTCAGCGCAGCCATAATGGCACCAGCCGACCGATGACATGCACCGACGACAGCGGCCCGAAATAGCGGCCATCCAGGGACTGCGCTGCTGGCATCAGGAACAGGATTTCTGCCGGCGACAGCACCCGACAGCCCTGCCACCAGGGCAACGGACGGCCCGCGCTGTCCGCCTTCTGGCGCACGGCGACCGTATCACCATTGACGTTGATGACATCGCCTTGGGCACAAACATGATCCCCGCCCATGGCCGCTACCTGCTTGATAAACGGCACACCGCGCGGCAGATAGCGCCGCTAGGTCGGCAATGCTCGTCGGCGGTCTTACCAGGGCCATATCGCCCGGGCGCAGGCGGGTCTCCGGCAGCACCAGATAGAGCCCAAGGGGAGCCGAGGCGCTGCTGTTCCAGACCAGGATCGGCACGGGGCGAGCCAATGCCGAAAAGCCCAGCGCCGCCAGGGCAACACCTGCAACCCAGAGCGCCCGGCGGCGTGAAGCCCGCGACAATCGGCGGCGCAAAGGCCGACGGGCCGATTTTTGTTGCGACATCGGGGCACAACTCATGACGCATCCCCCTTGTCCGAGGTGCTGTCCCGCCGCTCCCCCAATGACCAGGCATCCAGGTCATCAATGTGGTAGCGGACATAGCGCCCGTGCTTGCGAAAGCGCGGGCCACCGCCAGTCAGGCGCATCTTTCGCCAGTCAGGCGCATCTTTTCCAGGGTCCGATGCGACAGGCCGATATAGAAGGCAGCCTGCGCCGTGTTGAGAAACGGGCTGCCTTTGCGGGCTTTTGCCGCCCGATTGACCTCATCCTCTATTTCACCGCTCCTCGGGTGACAGCGGCGGGGATCGCCGCAGATGGGGCGAGCATGGCGAACGGGAGCGTGGCTGCGGACGCTCGGAAACCGGCCCCACGCGATTTCGATCCCCCCGCGCCTGAACAGGCGAAAAGCCCCGTCCTGGCGGTGCCGGAACGGGGCTGAAAAGGCGGGATCAGCGGTCGCGGGGCTCCCACAAGGCGATGTGGGTGGTGCCGTCATCGGCCGGATGTTCCAGCTTTACGAGGCGGGCACGGACCCAGTGGGGACCGAATTCCGGGGCGCCTATCTTGAGATTCAGGTAGGTTTCGCCGCTGGATTTGGCGATCTGCGACCAGCCGGCACCGACCTCGTAGCGCTGGCCGTTGCCGGCAAAGACGCGGTGGTCGGGTGCATTGTCGGACAGCTTGGTCACCGGAACGATGGTGAGCGAAGCGGTGACGTTCAGGGTCTTGAGGATGCCCGAGAAGCTGCCGTCGTCGAGCTTGGTGAAAGTGCCGAGGGTGATGGCCATGATCTGTCTCCTACGCTGCGGTCGCGGGACCATCCCCGCGATGTCCCCGGCGTCAGAGACCGCAAAGGTGACCAGCGCCACCCGAGCAAAGCGAAGGGCCGGAACAACGTGGAGGACCCTGGGGTGGAGAAAATTTGTTCCGCGCGGAATGCCGAACCGGGGTCCCGCCCCATAGGCGGGGTGGTTCCGGCAGGGGAAATTTTCTCCCATCCCCAGGGTTGGCGCGGGCACCGCGGGCTCTACGCCAACAGGAGGACAGCGGGGATGGGGCTGTGATTGCACGGCGATATGGAGAGGTGTGGCCGTCTCCAAAGGTGCAATCCGCCGCTCAAAGTACGGCATTGGGACTTGCTGAGACCCTAATATAGCGCTGTTGAAACGGCCGACTGCGCCATAGAACTCGCCAGGCCCGACGGCGTGCGTTTCTGCGCCGCACGGTCAGATGATCCCGGTGTTTCGCCGACCGCTTAGCGCCTCTAAGCGGCCCTCCGCCGCCGTCCTGTCCGTCGAAAGGAGGTTTGATGGACAGGGGAGCACTGTTCTTGATTTGTCCCGTTAGCATGGTTTTTCGTCCCTTCTATGTCGTGACCCCGATGTCAAGCCGCGACGAAGGCCGGAACCCGCGAAACCCGGTTGCGCCCCCTGGCCTTGGCTTCGAAGAGCCCCGTATCGGCTAGGCCCATCAGCGCCAGAATCTGCTGCTCGATCTCCTTCGCCCGCGCTGGCACGATGGTGGCGATACCGAGGCTCGCAGTGACCACGCCACCGCATTCGGCGTTGCCCTCATGGCGGAGCTCCAGTGCCTCAATGGCCAGACGCAGGGAATTGGCTTCGTACAGCCCCGTATCGGCCAGCCCCATCAGCGCCAGGATCTGCTGCTCGATCTCCTTCGCCCGCGCCGGCACGATGGTGGTGATACCGAGGCTCGCAGTGACCACGCCACCGCATTCGGCGTTGCCCTCATGGCGCAGGTCCAGGGCCTCGATGGGCAGCCGCAGGGAAGCGGCTGTATTATCTATGGAAGGTAGCCGACTTAGATATTTCCGTTTCCGGTCCAAAGGGTCAGGTCGCGGAAGGTCAGGTTGTGCCGGTCCAGGCACGTCACCGGACGGTCCACGGCCCGGCTGGCGGGACAGGAATGGGCGAAGATGGTTTTACCGCCATCACTGCCCCGCACCAAGACCGTACAGTCATGCCTGGGCCATATCGAGCATGTTCAGCCATTGCAGAGGCGTCAGTCAGCAGCCTGCGACAGACCCTTCTTGATTCCGGTTAAAGCGGTAGAGAACTGGTTTCGTCATGTGCCCATGTACCCGGGTTGAGTGGATCATACCTCGGCGCAAGCAACCCTAGGACTATCGCAGCAGGAGTGAGACCAATCCGATAGCTGACCTCGTTATACTGACTTTCGATGTTGAAGATTTTCGGCTTGCCTTGCCGGGCCATGCCACCTTCGCCTTGAAATCCGCTGAATACCGCTTGCTCTGTCCCGTCATGTCGGCCGTCCTTCAATAGGGGCGAACCAAGTTTAGCAAACTGTCCGGTCGCGGGGGACCGGCTCTCCAGCGATGGTGTCCATGTCGGGCGGATGGTCAATCAATCCCTGTTGATTGTGGCACCATTACCGGAAAGGGAACCGCTTAGGCCACCAGCCCTGCGCCTCGAAAAGTGAAGTATGGACAGCACCACCGCATAAATGGCGAGGATTGCCAAAGGAAGAAGGATGGAGGCCGCCAATGTTTCGACCATCCGGAAGGAACGTATATAGGGCGCAATAAAGAAGTTCAGGCCGAAATGCGCCAACGGTACCAGCAAGAGAAGGCGGTATGATCGATCCAGGATTAGGAACCCGATCAGCAGCGTGGATGCTACATGGAACAACGCCCTTGCAAACTGGCTGACCGTAGCCAAGGCGACGACCCAGGCCTCGTAGCTGAATAGGGCCGTCATGGGCACGGATTGGTTGACGTTGATTCGCACCGTATCGACCAGGAAAAGCGTCGCCATCGCCATTACAAACGGTGGCAGGAATGACATGGTATTCTCAACGATGGCATATATGCTTCCCACGGCCGCAGCCCCTGTAAATGTCGTCAGGGGATTACCTGCTTGGATGGCGCGTCTGGCCCAAAAAGCCACGACCGCCATCCGGCCAAACTCTTCCACAAGCCCGCCCACGCCTGCCCGGATTTCCGTGGCATACTGCCCCGCGGTCAAGGCAGTGATCATGGCAGCTAACCCGTACTTCACCGGATATAGAACAACAGCAGTCAAGACGAGTGATAGAAATCCACAAATTAGTCCCATCCATGAAGACTTCTTAACCGCCCACAGACACAGGGACGTACAAAATATAAAGGAGATGACAAAACAGAGTTGCAACGTCTTTTCTCATTTCATATAATTGTCGGGATCGCCAGTATATTATTCATTGTGAAAATGATATGAAGCCAGAACGCCAACCCCACGTGACTGTCATTTGCAAAAAACTTGTCAATTTTCAGTCGGCACAACGCCCCCCATTGAAATGACCTTCTTCCCACCTTTCACTATTGTAGAACTCAGGGGCAAAGCCATATTTTTGAAAACTACTCTTATTACTCTCGAATAAATTAAGATCAAAAAAGCCGAATAAACAGAATTAGATATCTCAACTACTAATACCCACCCCGAACGGAAAACAAGACAAGAGCAACAACTAAAGCTAACGACAATGCGGGACCAAAGGGTAATTCCCGCACTTCCAAAGCCTCTTCCATCTGACGCGCCAGCCAATGCTGCACAATGCCAAACACACCAGAAAGGAACAGGAAGTCCGACAGACCGTCAACCCCTAGCCACAAAGCAGCAGCAGACATTAGTTTGACATCGCCCAGGCCCAGCGCCTCCCGACCCAACCATCTGCTCACCGCAAACCTGACAGACAAGGCTCCGCCCCCCATCAGCGCCGCGCCGATAAAATGCAGCCATGGGTCCGCAACGTAATAAAGTCTTGCCATACCCAATACAGCGACAAGCAAAACCCCACCGTCGGGCAAGTAGTGCCAGTCAATATCCACAAGCGACAGGTAGAGCAGAGAGCTTCCCAATAGAGCGACGCTTGCGGCCTCCAACGGGTCTGCAAACAATGATGCGCACGTCGCCCAAAACAGAGCTGATGTCATTTCCACAAGAGGGTATCGTGGGCTGACAGTCGCACCGCAATATCGACAGCGCCCCCGTAACCATAACCAAGACAAGATGGGGACAAGGTCCGCGACGCCAAGGACGTGGCCACAATCGACACAGGTTGATCGCCCCCAGACGGAGATCGACCGGGGCAGACGCCAGGCCATCGCCGCGACAAAGCTGCCCATGCAGGCGCCCACCAAGGCAAAATAGGCAACCATTTCATCCATCATGTCAGTTCTGCCCAACCCTCGCCGTCATGGACGCTCCGGCACGGTGATATCGGCATCGGCACCGGTGCCGCCCGGTTTGCCATCGGCACCCAGGGTGAAGACCCGGACCTGCCGCCCGCCCTCATCAACCTCAAACTGGTAGGGCCGATCCCAAGGATCGTTGGGTACCCCGGCCTCCAGATAAGGCCCCATCCAGCGCCGACCCGCCGCATCCTTGGGCGGGGTCACAAGCAGCGACAGGCCTTCTGATTTTGTGGGATATCGGCCCAAATCCAAATTCATCGTATCCAGGGCCGTCTTCAGCACCCGCGCCTGCGCTGTCGCTGCCGTGACCTTGCCACGGTCAACATTGGACAGCAGGCGCATGCCGACCAGGCCGAGCAGCAAGCCAATGATGACCAGCACCACCAGCAGTTCCAGCAGGGTAAAGCCAGCCTGACGACGGCGGTGCGGCGGCAGTCGCCGGTGATGGGGTTGGGTCGGCATGGTCCGTATCCTTGGGCAAATCATTGAAGGGGGGGAAGGCGGTCACCGATGGCAAGGCGCAACACACGGCCATCTGGTGCCTTGAACTGCGCGGCCCGCCGGTCAGCGGAAACAAACAACCAGCCGCCGGCTTCCTGACCTGGAACCAGGGTACGGGTGGTGGTGCCAGTGGACAGAAGGGCATGGGCACGGCCCTGCCGCAGCGCGATTCCCAGCAGTCGCCCATCCAGCCCCTGCACCGCCGGGGCCGCAAGGGCCGATGGGACAGCGCCCCGACGCTCAGGTGTGAACAGCGGGCGTTCGACGATGGCGGTCACACTGGACAAGGGCGGCAGGGCAAAGTCAGCGGTCCCTTCCGCCCACGCGACACTGCTTCCGACCCAGAAGACGACAGCGATCAGAAGCGAAGCGATGGCCCTCATCCCTCCCCCCCTTCTGGCAGGCGCTGGCCGACCACGGTGAGGGTCAGAGTCAGGCGATCCATCCCCTCTCCCGCCGACGCCAAACCCATGGCGGTGATGACCAGCCGTGGCTGGCCACTTTCCATTGCGTGCAGCAGAAGACGGAGTTGGGCATGGCTGACCACGGCATCCAGCCGCGCCACCACGCGCCTGTCCCCGTCATCATCCGCCGACAGGATACGGGTGCTGACCATCTGACCGCCGACCGACGTCAGACGCTGGCCCAGCAGGCCCTGCAGATTGGCGGCAGCCAGACCATGGTTTTCGCCAGACAGGTAGTCCGCCGATAAACCGCCCAGGGCCGACAGTTGCGCCTGCTCCGCCAGCAGGGCATCCGCGCGCTGGGCAAGGACAGAGGCGGCCTTCAGTTGCGCCTCCGCCGCAGCGATCTCCGACCGCTGATCCAGCAGAAGGCCCAGCAGCGGCCAGACCACCAGCGTCAGGACCAGCAGCGCCAGCCCCAGATTGATCGACAGGTACAGGCGGCGTGCCTTTCCCGCATCGGCCAGGATCGCCTCAATTGGTGACATGGGCCGTCGCCTTCAATGAGAGTTGGAAACGATCCCCCTGAGGTCCGGCCCGTAGCAATGCCGCCTCGAACCGCACATCCTCCAAATAGGGGGAGGCATCAAGCAGAGCCGGAAGACCCGCGCCATCGCGGGAATAGCCGGTCAGGTGCAAACGCCCGTCCTCCCACCGCAGGTCGGTCAGATAGCTGCCGTCGGGCAAGATCTGGCTCAACCGGTCCAGCAACAGCAGCAGGCTGGGGGCCTGCTGTCGCGCCGTCACCGCCTCCAGCGTCCGGGCGCGCAGACGCTCGACGCGCAGGCCCAGATTACGAGCCTGCGTGGCCAGCATGTTGGTGGCGTCCTCTTCCAGGCGCAGCTGCGCGATATAGTTTTGCTGAACCACACCCATGGTTAGCGGGGGCGCCATGAGCAGCAGGGCCGACAGCAAGAGGCGGGGTGGCAGGCGTCGGGCCGATGGCGGCTCCGCCACCGGTAGTATGGCACCAGGCATCTGTACCTGTTGGGGGGGCGCCATCCCCATGGCCGTCGCCACTGCAAGCGCCGGTGAGGCGGCAGTACGCGGCAGCACGGTCAGCCTGACGCGGATGCCCGTTGCTGCCGGTCCGTCCACACTGGCGGCGTAGAACGCGTTCTCCGGCGTCAACGGCGTCCAGTGCCCCAGTTGCAAGCCCACGATACGACGAAGGTGCATGATCGCGGCTGCGGGCAGGTCCTGAAACAGGACCAGCGGGCGGGCATCGTCCAGCACCAGACACCAGGGCCCCTTCGCCCTTGGCTGCCCCAGCGAGACCAAGGTCTCCCCGGTCCAGCGCCAGCGTGCGGGTTCAGGCCCGGTTGCGGTCAGCCAGGGTGGCAGGGTGGCCAGTGTCCGATCCAGCCACCAATCCGCCAGACGGCGCAGATTATCCGTAAAACGGGTCATGTTCCGGGTTCCAGGCTGTAGAGGTCGGGGGCGGGATCGCGCCATTCCAGGATACGAAAGGCCTGCGGACCCTGGACAGTGATCCAGACCACGGCTTCGGCACTGGATACCGCCCCGGATACGGTTCGGGCTTCAATCCGCAAGGTGAACAGGTTGGAAGGAGGCCCGCCAGGCGTCACGCCGCGCGCCGCCAGTGCCACTACATCATCGGCTTCCACCGCTGACAGGCCCGGCCACAGGGTGCGCAACGTGGGCGGCATGGACCTTAACGACACCTGCCCTTCCTGCATCGCGGGACCATGCACCGTCAGCAGCGGGTAGAGGCCGGCAAAGCTGTCGGGCGACAGGATGGCACCCAGTTCCAGCACCGAGTGCCAGCTCTCCCCCACTGCCCGCCGCCGGTCCAGGGCTGCCGCCAGGGTGGCCCCCTCCCCGGCGGGCAGCAGCCGTCCCGCCACGGGCAGTATCCGGTCGGGCGGCGTCAGGTTCAGGTCCATACGGCCCGCCTCATCCCACAGGCGCAGACTGATAGTGCCTTCAGGTTCCGTCAGCACCATCTGCGTGCCATTGGGCGGCAGGCGGCGGGCCGGGTCGGGATGAACCGCCAACATCACCCCGAGATTGAGCCCCGTTTCCCGCAGCGTACGGGCGGCAGCCAGTTCAGCGGCCAGGGATTGTCGGCGCAGGGACAGGTCGGCGGTCGCGGCAATGCCGGCAGCCAGCAGCGCCAGGGCCATGGCGGCCCACAGCGCCATGGGCAACGCCACCCCGCGTTCCCCGGGGCGATCAGCCTTCGCGGTCACGGCAGAACCCCTCCCCCAGCGAGAGCGCACAGCCGCGATCCGTGTCCACACGGACGGGGATGATGATGGCGGGCATTTCCCGTCCTACCGCCTGGATGGACAGGCGGACCAGACGCGGCCAGCGCCGGGGCTGGTCCCATTGCTCCACCCAGCCCAGTCGCGGATCATCCCCGCGATAGGACAGGCGGAACTGGAAATCACCCTCCGCCAGAATGGTCTCATAGGGCGGATTTCCCATCCGTTCCTGCCGCCAGATCAATTGACCATCGCGGATCATCAAGGCGGCCATGGCCAGCCCGCCGCGCCCCGGTAAGGGGGCATCCGCCACGGGGAAGGCCAGTCGATCCGCCGTCGCCGTCAGCAGATATGTATCCCCGATCCCATTGGCATGGGTCAGAGGCAGTGCCCGCGATACCTGCCGGCGCAGCACGTCACCGACCAGGGCCAACTGTCCGGCCCGATCTGCGGCCATGTTCACGCGTGCCCTGGCAGTGCCAAAGGTCCCCATGGCCGACGCCGCCAGCCCCAGGACCAGCCCCAGGACCACAAGCGCCACCATGGCCTCCAGCAAGGTGAAGCCGCCTTGTGCCTGCCGCGATCTCATGGCGCCGCAACCAGTCGTGTGCTGGTCAGGTCCAGTACGGGACCGGCCGCATCGGCCACGGCCACGGTGACGCGATAGGCAGCCATGCCCCGCACGGACGCCCCGTCAAACGGACCGTCTCTGCGCGGGTCCACCGTCAACACCCAGCTATAGCCGCCGCTGGCACCGCGATAGGAACCAGGCGCCAGCCGGGTTTCCACGCCCAGTGCCGCCATTTGGGCCTCGGCGATGGCCAATGCCATGGCCTGACGGTCCACATGCATGGCGGCCCGGCTGCCCGCACTTAACAACTGATAGGCGGGTACCAGGACCAGGGCCAGCAGCACCAGGGCCACCATCGCCTCCAGCAATGTAAATCCAGCCTGTTGGCAGCGGCCGGGGTCAGCCTGCGTCATGGCGTACCCGTCCTGTCAGCCAGTCCACGCGGATCACCCGCTCTCCCCCCCGGTGCCCCGACAGGCGAATATCGGCGCCACTGGCGCTGCCGTCCGGCAGGAACCGGATCGCCGCCATCCCCCCCGCCATCAAGGACGCATCACCTGTAACGCGCAGCGCCGCCGTTCCCGGCAGACGTCCTCCGTCCCAACGGGAGTTTTCCAAATCCAGGCGCAGTAAAACCGGGCGGCCGCTCCGCACGGCGCTCCACCGCGCCTGTTCCAACGCGGCGGCAAGCGATCTTGTGTCGGCATTCAGGGCGGCACCCCCCACCGACAGGCGCGGTGCCACCAGTGCCGTGGCCACGCCCAGCAGCAGCAGGACCACAAGCATTTCCAGCAGCGTGAAGCCCGCCTGCCGGCAGCGATGGGGCTTACAGGGCCAGGTCATTGATCGACACCAGTGCCATCAGGATGGAGATCACGATCCCGCCCACCAGCAGGGCCAGCAGCAGGATCAAGGCGGGCTCCAGCAAGGCCAGGAAGCGCTTGATGGACGTTTCCAGCTTCTCCTCATAGAGTTCGGCCAACTGGCCAACGACCTCGGCCAGCCGGGCGCTCTGTTCCCCCACGCTGATCATGGTGATGGCAAGGTCCGGCAGCGGCTGATCCCCGGACAGACCGGCGGTCAGGGGACGGCCATCGCGGACATTGTCGCGCATGGCGATGAAAGCGGCCGCCAGCACACCGTTGCCAGCCATGCCCGACGCCAGTTCCAACGCGCGTGGTAAACCCATGCCGGCCCGAAGCAGCACCGACATGCCGCGCGCCACCCGCGCCGTACCGGCCATAACCGCCATGCGGCCCAGCAACGGCATGGCCAGCAGCATCCGGTCGCGGACCGAAGCCATACCCGGTCGACGCAGCACCAGCCAGATCAGAAGCCCGCAGCACAAACCACCTGCCAGCAACAGATCGCCCCATGCCGCCACGAACCCCGACAAGGCCAGGACCAGTTCCGTACTGGCAGGCAACGCCTTCTTTGTGTTGGCGAATAAAGGTGCAAATTGCGGCACGACATAAAGCAGCAGCAGCAGCAGAGATGAAATCGCCACGCAGGTCAGCACGGTGGGGTAGATCAGGGCCGATGTCACGGCGCGGGCAACCCGCCCCTGCCGGTCCAGCAGCAGGCACAATTGTTCCAGGACAAGGTCAAGCGCGCCTGCTCCCTCTCCTGCCCGCAGCATGGCGCTATAGAGCGGGGGAAACCCACCAGCATGGGCCACGGCATCGCCCAGCCCACGACCAGCGCGCAACCGCTCCAACGCCACAGCCAGGCGGGGACGAAGCGAGGGTGGGGCCAAACCATCGGCCAGCAAGGCTAACGCCCTTTCCAGCGGCAACCCGGCGCGCAGCAGCAGACGCAGTTCCTTTGTCACCAGCAGCAGGTCGCTAGTGCGGGCCAAGGCAGGAACCAGGGCACGGCCTCCCACCGCCGACACACGCACCGGATGCCAGCCCTGCGCCCGCAACCAGTCGAGCACCGCCTGCTGACCGGCGGCCTCCATCCGGCCACCATGTTCGCCGCCGGCAGGATCCAGGGCGATATAGGTGAATTGGGGCATGGGGCCGTCACTCCCCCATTTCGGTCACACGCGCGACCTCGGCGAAACTGGTGAGACCCGCCAGCACGCGCGACAGCCCATCCTGGCGCATCGTGCGCATGCCGGCGGTATGGGCCGCAGCCTCGATGGAACCGCTCGCAGCCCGCGCCACCACCAGCTGTCGCATCACGTCATCCAGGCGCAGTGTTTCGAAAATGCCCGCCCGACCGGTGTAGCCTGTGCCACCGCAATGGTCACAGCCCGCAGGTGTCATCAGCAGCGGCGCAGACGTGCCCGGCAGCAGCAGTCCCGCGTCGCACAGGGCCGTCAGCGCTGCTGTATCCGCCGGTTCCGGCTGCTTGCAGCGTGGACACAGCAACCGCACCAGCCGCTGTCCCACGACCCCGCGCAGGGTGGAAGCGATGAGAAACGGCTCCACACCCATTTCAATCAGACGGGTTACGGCCCCTGCGGCGCTGTTCGTATGCAGGGTTGAGAGGACGAGATGCCCGGTCAGGGCGGCCTGCACGGCAATGTCCGCCGTTTCCGCGTCGCGGGTTTCGCCCACCAGGATCACATCGGGATTCTGACGCAGCATGGAGCGCAGAACGGCGGCGAAGCCCAACCCGATGGCTGGATGCACCTGCACCTGATTGACCCGCGCCATCTGATATTCGACCGGGTCTTCCACGGTCAGAACCTTGCGGGTCTGGGCATCGATCAGGCGCAAGGCCGCATAAAGCGACGTCGTCTTGCCGCTGCCGGTAGGTCCGGTAACCAGGACCAGCCCATGCGGACTGGCCATCATCCGGCGCAGCGCGATTTCATCCCCGGACGACAGGCCCAGCGCCGGCAGGTCTTTGGCACCGACTGACCCGTCCAGCACGCGGATTACCACACTTTCCCCATGAACCGTGGGCAGTGTCGATACACGCAGATCAATGGAGCGTGTGCCCAGGCGATGGCGGATACGGCCATCTTGCGGCAGCCGCCGTTCCGCAATATCCAGGCCAGCCAGAATCTTGATCCGGCTGACCATGGCACGAGCCAGCGACAAAGGCGGCGGTGGGCGGTTATGCAGCACGCCATCAATGCGGTAGCGTAGGACCAGCGTATCGGCGAACGGCTCAATATGGATATCAGACGCCCGTGCCTTCACGGCTTCTTCAATGACATGAACAACGAGCCGGACCACCGGCGCCTCGCTGGCCTGATCCTTCAGCCGGTCAACCGCGTCATCATCCGCGCCGAGATTCTCGCCAGCATCGCCGACGATGCGGTCCAGCGTGCTGACGCCACCGCCGAACCGCTCCTGAAACAGGGCCTCCCATTCAGGCGCTGGCATGAAACCCAACCGGACGGGTGCACCCAAGCTCAATGCCGCCAGTTCCACGACATCGTCTGTGATCGGGTCGCAGGCCGCCAACAGGACGGCACCCTCCTCCACTGCGACGGGCAGCACACGTTTGGCCCGCAGCCAATCCGGGGACAGCGGGGGCAAAGCCACCGGCCCTTCACCCAGGTCGGCCAGACGCAGCAACGGCATCCCATGATGACGCGCCAAGGCCATTGCCCGGTCCAGTGGCGTGATCAGGCCAAGATCGACCAGCACCTGCCCAACAGACTTGCCCTCCGCCTGGGCGGTGGCCTCTGCCTGCCGAAGGTCAACAACGCTGATACGGTGTTCCGTCGATAGGTTGTCTAATATCGTCATGGCTTAGGTCGCTAAAGGCCGCGCTTCGGCAGGATGACAATCCCTATGACTTATTTTCGTAATAGTATCATGACCTAATTACTTCATTATTATGACAGTCCGGATATTGATTACAGATTAATGACAATCAAAGATAACACTTGTGTTTGCCAGAGTGGCGGTTGCAACTTCCAGCGCATTTCAGCCACCGGAATGAAAATGAACACCCCAGTTGTCTTCCGGACCCATGCCTGTGCAACGGCGGCCCTGGTTCTTCTGTCAGGCTGTGCCGGGCAGCATGCCATGCCGGACGAGAAGAAGCCGCTGCCGTTGGAAAATCTGGGCCTTTCCATCGCGGCCCGCAGTGGCAGCACCCCGGCGTCGGGACCTGCACGATCATCGGCCACGCCGGCGCCGGTCATCATCAAGGCACCAGATGCGCGCGCACCGGTCACAGGGGACATGCTGGCCCTGCCGCCGGGGCCCACCCTGCATCTGCGTTTCACCGATGCGCCGCTGGCCGCGTTGGTGGAGACGATCCTGGGGGACATGCTGGGTCAGCCGCATTCGGTGGACACGTCCCTGCAGGGGCTGGTCAGCATCGATAGCGGTCGGGAACTGTCCCCGCGTGAGGCGGTTCGACTGCTGGAATCCGTACTCGCCAGCAACGGGGCGGCGATGTTACGCGCCGCCGACGGCACCATTGCCGTGGTACCATCATCGGAGCTGGCGGCGCGAACACTGGGTCTGGCGTCCCCGACGGCACCGGGGCATGCGATCTCTGTCCTGCCGCTGCGCCATATCGCCCCGGATGTCGCCCGCGCCCTGGTGGAACCGTTGGTCAAGAACGGCACCGTCACTGCCGATCCACGGCTGAAGGTCCTGATTGTCGGGGGACCGGGTCCGGAACGGCTGGCAGCGTCGGAGCTTCTGCGTGGTTTCGATGTCGACTGGATGGCGGGCCGTTCGGTCGGGCTGTTCCCCTTGTCCCAGGCGGCTCCCGCCTCCATTGTGAGGGAAATACAGGCGATCCTGGGCGATGCGGGTTCGCAGCAGGATGCAGGCGCCACACGCGTCCTACCGCTGGAGCGGATGAACGCCATCCTGGTCATCGCCGCCGATCCTACCCAGTTGGACATAGCGGCCAGTTGGGTTCAGCGGCTGGACATGGGCGATGCCGTCACCCCGCGCCTGCATGTGTTCAGCCTTGCCAATGCCGATGCCACCAAGGTCACTCGGCTGCTGAACCGCCTGTTTGGCGCCAGCAATAGCAATGACAGCCCAGTGCCTGCCGGGCGCCCCGTCGCCAGCCTGTCCACGCCCACCGGTGGCAGCGCTGCCGGGACAAGCGACAGTCAGACTCGACTGGCCGCCGTCGCCGCCGATGCCGGGGGTGCCTCCCCTCGCGAAGAAGTGCAGCCGGTTGCGGCGGATGGCATCCGCATCGCCGCCGATCCGGCCAACAACAGCGTGCTGGTCCATGCCAGCCCCCGGCAGGCAGAGATTGTCGGCGAGGCTGTACGCAAGCTGGATGTCGCCCCCTCACAGGTACTGATTGAGGCGACGATTGCCGAAGTGACCCTGAACGATGCCCTGCGCTATGGCGTGCAGAGCTTCCTGCGCGGCGATGGCGGCGACATCCAAGGCGGTATCACACGCAACAGCACCACCAACAGTCTTCGCCCCGTGACACAGGTTCCAGGCTTCAATCTGCTGCTGTCGCGCAACGGCGATCCGCGCGTGGTGCTGTCCGCGCTGGACGAAGTGACGGATGTGCGGGTCGTTTCCTCGCCGCAGGTGGTGGTGCTGGACAGCCAAGTCGCACAGCTCCTGGTCGGTGACCGCGTACCCATCCTGACCCGCTCGGCACAGTCGGTGGACAATCCCGACGCGCCCATCGTGTCCCAGGTGGAATATGTGAATACCGGCGTCATGCTGCGCGTGGTCCCCCGCATCAGCCAGAGCGGCAAGGTCAGCATGGAGGTCTATCAGGAGATCTCCAACGTGTCATCGACCCGCGACAGCGGCAACCTGACCCCGACCATCAGCCAGCGGCAGATCACCTCCAATGTGGCCATCGACAATGGCCAGACGGTAGTGCTGGGGGGTCTGATCTCTGAAACACAGCAGCAGGGGCGGGACGGTATCCCTATCCTGTCAGGCCTGCCGGGTGTCGGTGCGCTGTTCGGCGAACGGCGCAACAGCAGCGTGCGCACCGAACTGATCGTCTTCATCACACCCCGTGTCATCCGCGACGAGCGGGAGGCCGAGGCGGTGACGGCAGAAATGGTCTCCCGCCTGAAGGCGATCCAGCCGCCGGCACGATAGGCCGCAACCATAAAAAGGGGGGCGGCGCCATCCAGGCACCGCCCCCCTTTTTATGGCTATATCAATCCTGGAAGGTAATCAGGTCGTCCTTTTCCGTGGCGGAATCAAGGACCAGCGGGCCATTGCGCACATCGCCATCGCCGGTGGGCGTGGTCATGGTCGGGGCGATGTCCAGGCGGTGACGATCAACCAGGGCCGCGACACCAAAGACCGGACGGTCGGCGAACAGGTAGGTGCCGGACCGATCGCCCACCACCTGCACCAGATCGGCGGCGTTCTGGCCGCTGATACCCGCCACGCTGCCGCTGGCATTGAAGCGGCCTGTGCCACGATAGGTCAGCGCGCCAGTGCGTATATCCAGACCCGTCGCCGTGCCAGACGTGCTCAGCAACAGGGTCCGCGAAAGGGTCAGCGGTCCGGTGCTGGCGATGGAGGCGACACCCGACAGTGTACCAGCATCCGCCGTCACACCAGCCAGACGCAGATTGGTGCCAGCGCTGACCGTCAAATTACGGGCGGTGACAGCACCCAGGGCAACGGCCTTTGCTCCTGTAACGCTCACGTCCTGTGTGGCGGTAACCGGACCGCTCGTCAGCGCGTCCGTGCCCGTCAGGCTGACATTGTTTGCGGTGACAGCACCCATACGCATCTCTCCGGCGGCGCTGGCCACCAGGGTGCGTGCAGCGACCGTGCCCAGCGTGACAGCTTTCGCACCCGTGATACTGACATCCGGCGTGGCCATGACGGAACCGGCGGTCAGCGTATCGGAAGCCTTCAGCGTAACGGCGGTGGCATTGAGGCCGCTGGTCGTAAGCCGCGTCCCCTCCAGCGCCAGGGCACCGGCAACCGTCAGCGGCGAAGCCGCATCGATACGTCCAGCCTTCACATCCAGACCCGTCAGCCCGGTTACAGCACCGGCCATGTCCACTGCGCCGGTGCCGGCACGGACATTCATGCGATAGGGACCGCTCAGGACATCGGTGAAAATCACGCCATCGGCGGCGGCCCCCGCCGTTGTGATGGTGCTGTCGGCTGCCAGGGTCACCGGCCCGCCCAGACGGATGCCGCCACCCGTAATGCTGGTCAGGTCCCCATTCAGTGTGACGGCACCGGCATAATCCTGCTGCCCCATGGTGCGCACCCCGCGCAAGGACAGGGTAGAGCCACCGACCGACAGAAGCTTCAAGGCGCTGACACCACCAACGGCACTGCCAAGGCCCACAGCACCCCGCCCTGCGTCAATGAGCAGGGCATAGGCGCCGTCCACAGTCCCGGTCAGGCGAATATCGTCATTCCCGTGGCCGGCGGTGACGATGGTGCTGTCACCCGCCAGGGTCAGCGGGCCAGCCACCCGGATCGCACCGCCCGTGAGACTGACCAGATTACCGTTCAGCATGACAGAACCGGCATAGTCCTGAAGGCCCGTGGTGTGCACATCGCGCACGGAAAGGCTGGACCCGCCGGCAGCAAACAGCTTCAGGGCGCTGGTCGCACCGACGGCACCGGCCACACTGACGCGGCCCGCACCTGCATCCAGCGACATGGCATGGGACCCGTTCAATGTCCCCGTAAGGTTGATGTCGTCACCAGCAAAGCCGGCAGTGACGATGGTGCTGTCGCCGGTCAGGGTCACCGGCCCGGCGATGCGGACCGCGCCCCCGACCGTGCTGACCAGATTGCCACCCAATGACAGGGCGCCAGCATAATCCTGCCGGCCCGTCGTCGTCACGTCGCCCAAGGTGATCCGGCTGCCGGCGGCGGAGAACAGGGTCAGGGCGCGCGATGCGCCAATGGCGCCGCCAGCACTGACCGTCGCTGCACCAGCATCAACCATCAGGCTGTAGGCACCATTGACGGAGCCACCCAGGCGGATGTCGTCGCCGGTGTAACCGGCAGTGACGATGGCGCTGTTACCAGCCAGGGTCAGCGGGCCACCCACGCGGATGGCACCGCCAACATTGCTGACCAGATCACCAGCCAGGGTGATGGCGCCGGCATAATCCTGCTGCCCCGTCGTCGTTACATCGCGCAGGCTAATGGTGCGACCACCGATGGACAGCAGGCTCAAGGCCTGGCGCCCGCCCACCGACCCGGCGAGAGTCACGGCACCTTGCCCAGCATCGACCAGCAGGCCCTGGGCACCGTTGATGGTTCCGCCGATGTGAACATCGTCCCCGCCATTGCCGGCGGTCACGATGGCGCTACCACCGGTCAATGAAACATCGCCAGCGATGTGGACAGCGCCACCGACGGTCGAGACCAGAGTACCGTTCAGCGTAACGGCACCGGCGTAATCCTGGAGACCCGTTGTGGTGACGTCGCCCAGACCGACACGCGAACCACCAGCCGCCAGAAGCTTCAATGCACTGGTGGCACCGACGGCACCAGCCAGTGTCACGTGTCCACTGCCCGCATCAAGCTGCAACGCATAAGGACCGTTTACAGCGCCGGTCACTGCAATGTTGTCACCAGTGCTGCCGGCAGTCACCATTGTGCTGTTGCCGGTCAGGGTCAGGGGTCCCGCAAGGCGGATTGCGCCGCCAACGGTCGAGACCAGAGCACCGTTCAGCGTGACGGCGCCGGCGTAATCCTGGAGGCCCGTGGTCGTAACGTCACCCAGGCTGACACGCGAACCGCCAGCCGCCAAGAGCTTCAAAGAGCTGGTCCCACCAACAGCACCACCCAGCGTCACCCGGCCAGTGCCAGCGTCGAGTTGGAGGGCGTAGGGGCCGTTCACGGTTCCGGTTAGGGCAATATCATCACTGGCGCTGCCAGCGGTCACCATTGTGCTGTCGCCTGTCAGGGTCAGCGGACCCGCGACGCGGATGGCGCCGCCGACCGTGCTGACCATATCACCGGACAGGGTAACAGCACCGGCATAATCCTGTTGCCCCGCCGTCGTCACGCCGGAAAGCGCAATGACACTGCCCTTAGCCGACAGGCCAGCCAATGCCCGGCTGGACCCGACACGACCGAGCGACACGGCGCCATTGCCTGCATCAAGCATAAGGAAGCCCGGACCATTGACACTGCCCAGCGTAATGGCGTCGCTGGTATTGCCGCCGGTGACGATGGTGGAAAGTTCCCCGACGCTTACCCCGCCGGTCACAGTGATGGTGCCGGCCTGCGTTCCCACCAGATTACCGGCGAGCGACAGATCGCCCATGTAGGTCTGGGCGCCGGTGCTGCTGACCGTGGCGCCGCTGACAACACTGATCGTACCGGCTTGGGTGTTGAGTGAACCATTCACAGTGAGCCCGGCGGCCACGGTTGCTTGGCCGCCGCTGATCCGCACGCCGCCGCCATTGGCGTTTAGAGTACCGGAAACGGCAACGCCGCCCTGCCCGCCATCCAGAACGATATCAGCGCCATCCTGGCGAACAGTACGGGCCTCGACCACGCCGGTCATGTCGACGACGCTATCCACAACTCGGGCGGCAGTGGCAGCTGACAGCACGACCCGGCTGCCCTGCACCAGCCCCGCCTGCTGCAAACGCGCGCCATCTACGGCAGAACTGGCATCGAAACTGATCAGTCCATCACCGGAAAGGTCGAGCGTGAAACGCTGGGCGGCACCCAGGGTGACAGAACCCAGACTGGCCTGGATCGTCCCGGTATTACGCACCTGCGGCGCCACCAGCGCCGCCATGCCGGCCTTGATGGTGCCGCCATTGGCGATGGCGGCACCTGCGACGGTGGATGACTTATCGAAACGATAATCGCCAGCCAGGAAACGGTCATTCGCGATATCGGCGGTCGTCGCGACCAGGGCGCCGAAATCGACATTGGCCCCGGCACCAAACAGGATGCCGTTGGGATTGATCAGGAAGATGCGGCCATTGCCAGTCAGCGAACCATTAATGGTTGAAGCGGTGCTGCTGCCGACCCGGTTCAGGGCGATGGAGCCGCTACCCGGCTGTATGAAACGCGTCACCTCGCCTGCTGCGATATCGAAGCCACGCCAGTCAATGATGGCCTTGTCCGTGCTCTGGGTGACTTCCAGCACCGAACCACTGCTGGTGATACCAGCAACGCCATGGACCACTGTGGGATTTACCGGATTGGCAAGGGCGCCGCCGCCAAGAGCCATGGCGACACCGGCCAGAGCGGTGCCAGCCAGAAGGCGGCGGCGGGAGTGCAGTTCACGGGCCATGGGATCATTCCCCTTGTGCGTCGGGTGCGCGGATCAAAAACGGGTGGTGACGGCGACGAAGAAGCGGGCGTCGCGGTCACCCTTTGTCGCCACATCGCGGCGTAGGGGCTTCGCCACCTGAAGGTCGACCGACATCATCGTATCCAGATTGGCGCGCAACCCCGCTCCGACCGATGCCAATTCCACGCCATCCATGGCGGTCACAGGATCATCGTTCCAAACCTTGCCATGATCATAGAAACCATAGAGTTGGACACCGACGGCATCCCCAACCGGCAAGGCGTAGCGCAGTTCAATCAGGCCGACGATGCCCTGGTCGCCAGACAGCTCACCATCATCGAAGGCGCGGCCAAAGGCGCCTCCCCCCAGCTTGAATTCCTCCTGCGCCAGCAAGGCGCGGTCGGCGATCTGTGCCGATGCGGCAACCCGCAGCGAAAGGCCGTTGCCCAGCGCCTGCACCCGTTCGGCATCGAACGTCATACGGGTAAATTCGGCTGAGCCGGCGGCACGCGATTTGTCGGTGGCACCGTCACGGGTGGCCGCGAACAGATCAAGCCCCTGCACCACCCGGGCGGCAAAGCGGTTCGCACCCCCTGCCCCGTCAATAACGGTGAAGTCTGCCCTCAACGACAGGGTCCGCACCACATCCTGCGCGAAACGCTGGCCGAAGAAGGCTGTGCGCGTCTCATAGGCCGTGAATTCAGCATCGATCATCAGGTTGCGGGATCGGGTGCGTAGCACCGGGTGGGCCGCCCGTAGCGTCAAGCCGTTATAGCGCGTCGTCACCTCAAGCGCTTCCAGGCTGTCACCTGGTTCTCCACGCTGCACGCTGCCGCGTACACCAAGCAGGGTGCCTTCCGATCCCACCTGCTGATCCCAGGACAGGGTCAGCCCTTGCTGTTCTTTCGGTTCCTCCAGCGCAGTCACACCGGACAGCGTGAACCGCCCGCCATTAGCGGCACCGTTGAAGGAAGCGCCAGCCAGCAAGCGCCAAGGACCGGTATAAACGGAGCCACGGTTATCGAAGGCAGCATAGGCCTGTACCGTCTGCTGTTCGACCTTCAAGGTCAGGACCGCACCACCCGTCTGCCCGGCTGCTGGCGACAGAATGGCGCGGGCCGTAACACCCGGCAGGTCGTTCACCAGCAAAAGCCAGCGTTCCAAATCCTGAATGTTCAACGCGCCCTTCGTCGTCGTCAGGTGATCCAGGTAGGACTGGATGCGACCGGCATGCGCGCCGGCGTCACCATCGATCACTGTCTTGGCGATGAACCCTTCAACCACGCGGATGGTGGCCACACCGTCGCCGATGCGCTGGGCCGGCACCAAGGCACGGGTCAGCACCCAGCCTGCATCGCGATAACGCGCCGTGATGGCATCGGCAGTGGCATACAGGTCGGCCAGCGTGACCGGCTTGCCCGTAATGGCCGCCGTCAGATCATCAAAGCTGTTGGCCGGCAGGATGCCAACCCCTTCCACAACTATCCGCGACAAGGTGAGCGGCGTGGTGGCGGCACCCGCGACGGGAGCGGCACCCGTCGCGGGTGCAATCTCGATCCCCCCGACAGCCGGAGCACTGTGCCGGGCCGGGGCCGGCAGGTCGGGCCGTTTCGGTTCCGCCACTGACGGCAGCGTCTGTTGTGCCAGTGTCGGCCCGGTCAGCAACAGCAGCATAGCCGTCCCCGCCGCGAATTTCCTGCCCAGCCGGCGGGTATGAAGCGGAATCGAAGGAATGCCCATGGTCGCTGTCAACCTTCCCTGCTTACAGCGCCGATGGCGCCGCGACGTGAGATCGGGATGAAAGAAATGGCCCGCCGATCCATGTATGGAACGGACAGAAGAACTGCCCTGGCTTCTAAACGGAATTTGTTACGGATTGATGGAAGTTTATAGACGTATAGACAGACACACAATATTGATATTGATTATCATTATCAATATTGTGCTTCGTATCATTTCGATGTAACTCGCTGACATTCAAGAAATTGACGCATAATATTCACACATTCCAAAAATTACCGTCTTGTTCACTGGTGTAGTTGAGGTGCCGACCAGATCACCCCGCCTTTGTTGGGCACCTCATATCCAGGGAGCAAGTCCGTGAGCCAGATCGACGTCCCCGAAATCGACCGCGAAGACCTTGAAGAACGTGGCATTGGCGCGGACAAGACCTTCGACAAGGTGCTGGAAGCCAGCGTTGGGCGTCGCCACTTCCTGCGGGGATCCGCCGCGACAGCTGCGGCCACGGCAGCCCTGTCGGCACCAGGCATTTTCCTGACGGGACGTGAGGCCCAGGCCGCCACCCTGCCGCTGAGCTTTGCGTCGGTTGCGGAGACCAAAGCAGACCGCGTCACGGTGCCGGCGGGTTACGAGGCACAAACCCTGATCCGTTGGGGTGACCCGCTGTTCCCCGGCATGGCCCCGTTCGATCCTACCAAGCAGTCGCCCGCCGACCAAGCCAAGCGCTTCGGCTTCAACTGCGACATGGTCGCGATGTTCCCCGAGCGTTTCGGCGCACCGGCCAAGATCGGTCGCCTGCCTTACCCGTCCTACATCATGTGCGTGAACCACGAGTATACCTCGGGTCCGAACATGTTCGAGGGTTACACCGGCAGCGAGAACGAGGCCCTGACCGAGATCGAGGCGCATGGCGTTTCCGTCGTGAACGCCCGCATCCTGAATGGTCGTTGGAGCTACGACGTCACGTCGCCCTTCAACCGGCGGGTAACAGGCACGACCCCGATGCGAATTACCGGCCCTGCCGCCGGCCATGCCAAGCTGAAAACCCCGGCCGACCCGGCCGGCACGTTGGTGCTGGGTACCTTTAACAACTGCGCTGGCGGCTTCACACCCTGGGGCACCTATCTGGCGGCCGAAGAGAATTTCGACCAGTATTTCGCCAACCGCTCCAAGGTTACGGATGCCAAGGTCGCGCTGGACCATACCGATTACACGGTCACCTCCGGCGCATCGGCCCGCAAGTGGGAGAACTATGTCCCCCGCTTCGATTGCGGCAAGCCGGAAGGCGTGAACGAGCCGTACCGTTTCGGCTGGATGGTCGAAATCGATCCCTATGACCCGACCTCGATGCCCAAGAAGCGCACCGCCCTGGGCCGCTTCAAGCATGAAGGGGCCACCATCGCCCTGACGCGTGGCAGCAACAAGGTTACAGCCTATTCCGGCTGCGATACCGTGTTCGAATATGTCTACAAGTTCGTGTCCTCCGGCACCTACAATCCGGCCAGCCGCGCGGCCAACATGGATCTGCTGGACGCCGGCACTCTCTATGCCGCCCGCTTCAATGCCGATGGCACGGGCGTGTGGCTACCGCTGGATCTGGCCGATCCGGTCACGGGCCCGTTGCTGGCCGCCTCCACCTATCCCGATGGTACCCGCCGTTTCCAGACCCAGGCCGATGTGCTGATCAACAGCCGGCGCGCCGGTGACGCCGTGGGCGCCACGCCGATGGACCGTCCGGAAGACCTGGAAGCCACCGTCGATGCCGATTTCTACGGCAACGGCAAGATGTACATCATCCTGACCAACAACACCTCACGTCAGGCAACCACCAGCACGGCCAACGTCACCAGCGGGTCGCGTGCCGGTGCCGGTCGCGCCGTCCCGGCCAAGGCCGATGCTGCAAACCCGCGCGGCCCGAACCGTACCGGCCACATCATCGAAGTCACCGAAACCGGCAATGACCACACTGCCAAGACCTTCAACTGGCGCATTTTCCTGCTGGCCGGCGATCCGGCTGCCGCCGCCACCGCTGCTGACAACGTGTCCCTTAACGGCGCGTCGAGCTTCACCGGTGATCGTTTCGGTTCGCCGGACAATGTCACCTTCGACAATAGCGGAAATATGTGGATCGCCACCGACGGCACCCCGTCGAACTATCCCTTCAATGACGGCATCTATGCCATGCCGCTTTCGGTCACGCCGGGGCAGCCGGTACCGGTAAAGCGGTTCCTGTCCGTTCCGGCCGGTGCCGAATGCTGCGGCCCGCTGCTGTCGCCGGACAACACCACCTTCTTCATCGCCGTTCAGCACCCCGGTGAGGATGTGAGCGGCCTGTTCAGCAACAGCCAGTCCAAGTGGCCGGACGGCGACTATCCGCGCCCCTCGGTGGTGACCATCCGCCGTACCGATGGTGGCCGCATCGGCTCCTGATCATCTGCCGACGTATCTGAGGGGTTCTTCTTTTGAACGGGAGACCTCTCAGATGGTGACTGCCAACTTCGGGCTGGTAGGCCTGCGAAGCCAAACTGTTGATGAAGTACCGGTATTTGGGAACTGAAATCGAGAGGGTATCTAAGGTCATCGGACATGTGCTTTGAGATTAAGCTCAGGCCCGCCACAATTGTGGCGGGCCTTTTTGCTGGGGACCTTGACGAACTGCTGGTCATGGCACGCCAAGGTGGCGATCCCGCAATGCCGCTGCCCTGGCCATGAATATCCAACGACCCGTCTTGACCCTGGCCATCAACGGACCCTTGCAAGATATCCGGCTGACGCTGCCTGCATAGTAGCTCCTCGTAAGGTCAGCCGCTTACCGTCATCAGGGAGTCATCGTTGGGGGTAATAATAGACAACTGAAAGTGACTGAATACAGAACCCCCTCATAATACGGCTAACTCGTGGTGAAACGTGGCGCAAGGCACCCTTCGAAGCTTGACGGTGAGGCAGGTGCTCGTCACGGTCACAGGTGCCTTGGTGGTTGGCTTACTTATTACGATTGCTGAGGGTGGATTAGCCGTTGCACGCGAACGCGAGAAGGCTGCAAGACGAGGTGATCAGGTACTGAACCTAATCGCTGGTTCAGCCGCGACGGCCCTGTGGAACTTCGACGATAGTCTTGCACGAAACCTATTCGCTCCAGTCCTCGACTTGGATATTGTCGACCGAATCGAGATACGCGACCAGAATTTCGCGGATTTTGCTGCCGAGGGCGAAGTCGGATATGGCAGCGCCTGGGAACGATATGTTTTTAAAGACATGCTTTCGATCAAACGAAGGCTTTCCATTATTGGTAATGATGGAAAATACAGAGAGATCGGGACACTTGTTCTCTACCTCAACCCCCGGGCGCTTGGCGAAGACCTCAAGACGTTTGTCCTGGGATCAATGGCTGGTGGACTGCTGCGAAACATCCTGCTGGGCGCCCTGCTGTCCGTTATCTTTCATTTCTTCCTGACACGCCCCCTGATCGCACTGGGCAGGGACCTAATCAAAATCAGGCCGGCCGAGCCGCTGGCCAACCCCATCAAGGTTCCACGTGGCCATCTGAACGATGAGCTTGGGTATGTCGCATCGCGAATCAATGAGCTTCTAGCGCAGTTGCACCGATCGCAGACCGAGCTTCGGCGGCTGGCAACCCGAGATTCTTTGACGGACCTGCCCAATCGGGTCCTGATGACTGAAACACTGAATGTCGCACTGGAACGTGCGGCCCGTGAAGGCACACATTTGGCCGTCCTGTTTCTTGATCTCGACCGGTTCAAACATGTCAACGACAGCCTCAGCCACGGCGCCGGCGACGAGTTATTACGATATATCGGCGCGCGTCTGAGGAGCGCACTAAGGCATAGCAACGTCGTCGGCCGGCTGGGTGGAGACGAGTTCCTCGTAATGCTCGAGAATGCCGTCACTGTGGAGGAGGTCGGCCAAGCGGCAGCCCGCCTCCTGGCGGCGCTGTCGCGCCCCTTTGAACTGGGGGGGCAGGTCGTGCATGCCGGGGCGAGCATCGGCATCGCCATGCACCCCCAGGATGGCGCCGATGCCGTAACGCTGATGAGATACGCTGACGTGGCGATGTATGCCGCGAAGGCCACCGGCGGCGGTGTCTTCAAGTTTTTCGACAGGGCGATGACAGAACGCGCCTTAGTCATGCTTCGAACAGAAGCCAGCTTGAGGGATGCGCTGGCTGGCGACCAACTGATCCTCCACTATCAACCGAAGATCAATCTGGCCACGGGGCAACTTGCCGGCGTCGAGGCTCTCGTGCGATGGCCGCACGGGGACCGCATGATATCGCCGGCTGAATTCATCCCAGTGGCCGAAGAGACGGGTTTGATCGTTGAGCTAGGAGAATGGGTCCTCCGCCGTGCCAGCCGCGACGCCGCAAAATGGCGGAGTCTTCGCAGCCCTGTTACGGTGGCGGTTAATGTCTCGGCTCGGCAGCTTGCGGACCCTGAATTTCCAGAACGAGCTGTGCGCATCGTATCAGAGGCAGGGATCATGCCCAGGCAAATTATCCTGGAGATCACCGAAACTGTCGTCATGCGCGATATCGCCAAGCAACTCGGGATTTTGCAAGCGCTACGCGGATTTGGGTTCGGTATTGCCATCGATGACTTCGGCACCGGCTACTCGTCTTTGGCGTATCTGCGGCAGCTTCCGGTCACAATGCTGAAAATCGACAGAAGCTTCGTAAACGACCTTCCGAACGACCCGGCCATCGCAGCGACCGTCGTTGAACTTGGGAAAAGACTTGGTTTGACGACAATCGCCGAAGGTGTCGAGACCGCCGACCAACTCCATTGGCTTCAGCAAGAGGGATGCATGCTTGCACAAGGCTACCTTCTGGCCAAACCCATGCCGGCACACCTCTTTGAACGGCAGTTCCTTATAGAAATGGTTGAGGCAGGATAACATTCACAACGCTGAGCCTTTGAGAATGTCTAGCGGGGTTCAATTCAGCCCATCGTGGCGAGATGAGCCAGAAGACGCGGATCACGGGTCAGGGTAATGGCCCTCGCGCGCGCCTGCTCGGCGGCATCCGCTTGCCCACCGCCCCGGAGCAGGCACAGGCTGCGGACCACCCAGTAGGGCTGGTACTGTTCCTTGCGCGGTGCCGTGATGGCATCCAACGCCAGCAGGGCCTCGGCGGGCTGACCGGCATCCAGCATGGCCGCTGCCTGCGCCACCAGCACGCCCAGGGTGGGGCTGGATGCCGCCAGCATGCGGTACAGGAGCGTGATGGCCTCATGGTTTGTGCGGCCGGTAACGGGGCGTTGCACATGTACCGACTGGATCGCCGCCTCGCATTGATAGCGCCCGAAACGCCCGGCCCGTGATGCGACCGTCAACAGCCCTTCCGCCTCGACGATCAAAGAGCGGTTCCACAGGCGCGCGTCCTGTTCAGCCAAAGGCACGAAGCGGCCATTCGCCGTGAAACGGGCAGCCTGGCGGGCATGGCAGTAAAGCATCAACGCCAGAAGTCCCTTGGCTTCCGGTTCCGCCGGCAGCAGGGCGACCAGCAGGCGGCCCAGATAGATCGCCTCCTCCGCCAGATCCTCCGCCCCCTGCTGTGCCAGCCCGTCCCAGCCGGTACCGAAGGCGCCGTAAACAGCATCCAGCACATCGGTCAAGCGTTCGGCCAGGGCGCCGGGATCGGGAATGTCGAAGCGGATGCCGGCATCGCGTATTTTCGCCTTGGCGCGGACCAGCCGCTGACCCATGGTCGCCGGCTCCACCGCAAAGGCCTGTCCGATGCGCACCGCATCCAGCCCCAGCACGGTTTGCAGCATCAAGGGCGTGCGCATGCCGGGGGCAATGGCGGGATGGGCGCAGACGAACAGAAGTTTCAGGCGCTCATCCGGGAAACCGTTCCCGTCGGACATCGGGCCGTAAAGGCGGTTTTCAACCTCCGTGGCGGCCAAGTCCCGCACATTTTGCGACCGGCGGCCATTGGCGGCGGCATTGCGGGCCGCTGTCAGCAGCCAGGCCTCCGGCCTGTCCGGTACGCCCGATGCGGGCCAACTGGCAAGCGCAGCAGCGAAGGCATCGGCCAATGCATCCTCCGCTGCCGCGATATCGCGCGTTCCCGCCGCCAGGATCGACAGCAGGCGGCCATAGGCGGTGCGGGCCACCGCCCCGGCCGTGGATTGCGCCAGGGTCACGGGGCAGCAGGAGGGGCCATGGGCGGCATGACGGGCCGCACCTCCACCGAGGCATAGGAGGCGGACGGCGCCTGCGCGGCCCAGTCGATGGCCGCGTCCAGATCCGGCACCTCGATCACGAAATACCCGCCCAACTGTTCCTTGGTGTCAGCGAAGGGGCCGTCTTGTATCTGGCGCTGTCCATCGCGCACACGGATCGTCGTCGCCATGGCGGGACCCAGCAGCCCGTCACCCTTCACAATGACACCGGCGGCGGCCATGGCGCCGATAAAGGCGTTCCAGCCGCCCCAGTATTCACCCGCCTGCGTTGGATCGTTGCGCTTGGCGAATTCGTCGGCTGTTTCATTCAAGATCAGCATGTACTGCATGACGGTCTCCGGTTCATCGATATTGAAGATAGGGCGAAGGGATCAACGGACCAGACCGTGATGCACCGCGCAGCGCGCGGTCAGCAGCAGGGTAATGGCAACCGCGACCACGAAGCTCAGGATCAGCACCTGCTGCAGGCCGAAAGCCGCAAAGACGCCCAGGGCGATATCACCCGCATAGAGTACGAGATAAGCCGCCAGCGAGGTGGCCAGTATCAGCACCGCCAGACGCCGCCCAGCCAGCAGCAACGCGCTGCCCGCCAGACCACCGAACACGCCGATGGCGAAGGCAATGTCCATCCAGAATGGCAGGCTGAGATAGAGGGCGGCCTGTGCGTTATCCATGCCCATGGTCACCAGCCGATCCGTGGAGGCGGTGACGGTCGCCAGGAACTGCACGATGCCAAAAATGTTCCAGGCGACACCGAACAGGGCCAGAAGGCGCAAGCGCAAAAGGCCGGCTCGGGCGGGTGGTGTCAGGGGGTGGGAAAGATCGAGGATGCTCATGCCTGCTTCTCCTTATCGCGGCGCCGCGTCTGGCACCGGTCATCGCAATGACACCCCGACAATCTCCATTTCGACATGTCCCAAAAAATAATCGATGTGAAACCGAAATTTCATGTGTAACGCAGTTGACAGTGTCTACTTTGGCCCAAGCTTGTAGACAGCGTCAACATGGCGGATGGAGACGGGCGGGAAATGCTGGCTTGGGAGATGGGGCAATGATCCGGATTGGAAAGCTGCTGCTGGCGGCGCTTTTGGGTCCGGGGCTGGGCGGCTGCACCTTCGGTACGGGGTTTAAGGGGCCGGGCTATATGCGGGGAACCGGGGTGACGCTGGCAGGTGACAGCTCGGTCGTGCTGTCCCTTACCCAGGCGGCCTTGAAGCCGGGGACCGCAGGGCTCCGCCTGTTCTGGGAACAGACCGGTCGCATTCATGCGGAGCTGGACGCGCAGCCCGGCCTGGTCGGCTATGCGCTGCGGCGTACCCTGGACGGATCGATGGTCTGGACCATGACGGTCTGGCAGGATGAGGCGGCCCTGCGCAGCGAGGCGCACCGTAACGCGGTGAGGACCGCCATGGAGGGGGTGGACAGCGCCGTGTTCGCCCGCAAGACCCTTCCCCGCTCCGCCATCCCGATCGATTGGGATGCGGCGCTGGCGATTTTGGAGCGTGAAGGCTATTCCTACCAGTGACGAGGGTGAACGACACGGATTGGCAGGATGCCGGGGGATCGCGGACGACCAGAGGACCTCAAGGAAGCCTGCGTGACGGAAGCGTTGGCCATCATCGCGGCTGCGGGACTAGAGAAGCTAAGCCTGCGGGAAGTGGCCCGCCGGCTGAGCGTGTCACACCAAGCCCCCTATCGGCACTTTCCCAGTCGCGATCATATCCTGGCCGCTGTCGCCGCCCGCGCCTTCGACCATTTCGCCGGATATCTTGACAACCGTCAGCGGGCGCCGGACGACCCCGCCCGGGATCTGTGTGGCATGGGGCTGGCCTATCTTTCCTATGCCGGTGAACATCCGCTGCAGTATCGGCTGATGTTCGCGACACCCCTTCCCGACCCGGCTGTTCATCCCGGCATGATGCAGTCGGCGCGGCACGCCTTTACACTGCTGGAGCAGGGGGTGGCGCGTACGCGGGTGGCCCAGGGGCAACCATGTACTGCAGAGCTTGTCACACTGGATGCCCTATTCATCTGGTCCGCGCTGCATGGCCTGGCGGGCATTAGGGGCGGCTGTGCCGTTAAGACCCTGAGGCTTTCCTCCGACATTCTAGGACAAGCCCCGGCGCATCTGCTGGGCCGGATCGGTCAGGCTATGGGGGTTACCCGGGCTGAACCAAAGCAGACAGGTGAACCGCCCCAGGTTTGCCGGAAGGTCAAACTCATGACCAATGGGCCTCGGTAGGTTGGATGCGGGTGTCGGTACCCTCGATTTGAACCTGCGAAGCTAACTTGTTGATTTCGTTAGATAGCGGGCTATTGCAAAAAGCCAGAGCCAAAAACAAAAGCCCCGTAACCTGTTGAGGTTACGAGGCTTTTTGTGTGTCATGTTGGATGCGGAGGCAGGATTTGACCGATGGTATGACAATCTTGAAACGAACATCTAATCAATAAATTCAACCAAATCTCGAACGCATTTTTGCCAGCCGACCGTTTGCGGTCCTCTATAAAATCATACCAGCTTCAGCAGAAACTGAACCGCAACGACCTTGGCGATGGTCATACTGGGAAAGATGATCGCATAGCCGACGGTAATCTTGTCCGATACGATCTGCCGACCGGCAAAGGCCAGGATCGCCGGATTGCCTGTGGCGCCAGCGACGATGCCCAGGACCTCGTCATAAGACAGCCGCATCACCCACAGCCCCATCAGGAAGGCGATGGCCACCACGGCCGTCACCGACAGGGCGGCGCCCCCCAAAAGCGGGAGACCATCAGCCGTCAGTTCGCCAATGAACGCCGGCCCGGAGGACATGCCGACGGTCGCCAGGAACAGGGTGAGGCCGAAATTGCGCATTACCAGATTGGCCGACAGCGGCAGACGCCAGACGAACCTGCCCCAACGCCCCACCTTGCCCAGGATCAAGGCCATGACCAGCGGACCCCCGGCCAATCCCAGGCTGAAGCTACCGATACCGGGCATCGGAACGGGCAGCAGCCCCAGCAATACCCCCAACACCATGCCCAGCGCCAATGAGACATAGCTGAACTCCGCCGTGGCGGTGATGCTGTCGCCGAACAGGGCGCGCACCGCTTCCCGCTGGTCGGACGGGGCGGCAACCGTCACCCGGTCGCCGAATTCCAGTGTCAGTGAAGGGCCGGGCAGCAGCATGGCGTCGCCGCGCCGGATGAAGGCGACATGCATGGGAAAGTCGGGCGCCGGCAGGCCGCCGACCGGCAGGCCGATCAGCCGGGAACTGGACACGAACACCTCATGGGCGTCGAAATCGCTGCGATCCTTGGCCAGACGGCCGGTATCGGCATGGCCCAGCGCCCTCCCCGCCGCCTGTACTGCCTCCGTGGCGCCCACCACCATGACGGCATCGCCGACCGACAGCCGCATGCCGGGTGTCGGCAGCAGGTTCCTGTGCTGCCGGCGGATGGCCAGAACCCGGACGTCCGGTGGCAGCACGGATGCCGGATCGATGCTGGCCATGCCCGTGGCCGGGGCCTTGGGATCGATGGTGATCTCCGCTACCGTCAGGGCCGGCGGTGCTGCCGGCACCTTTGGCCGCAAGACCATGCCCAATACCTGCAAACACAGGATGGGAACGATCACCCCCACGGGATAGGCGATGGAATAGCCCGTGGCAGGATCACGATTGCCGGCCGCCTCAAGGGCCGCCTGCAGGGCCGCCGTATTGGTCATGGCACCGGCGAACAGGCCCGCTTGCTTTGCCGGTCCGATCCCAAGCCATGCTCCGATGATGATCGTGGTGGCCAATCCGCCCAGCACTGCCAGCAGCGCCACCAGATTGTACCAACGCTCCGGCCCCCGCAAACCCGCGAAGAATTGGGGACCATAGTGGATGCCGATACCATAGAGGAACATCAGCAGCCCGACGCTGCCCACCATGCCGGGCGGCACCGCGCCCGGCGCGAAGGCCCCCATGGCCAGTCCGGCGAACAGAACCGCCCCTACGCCCAGGGAAAAGCCGAACAGGTTCACCTTGCCGGCGGCATAGCCCAACCCGATGACCAGGAACAGGGCCAGTACCGGCGCCTTCTCCAGGCCGGTGCGCAGATGGGCCGCTATTTCGACAAGGTCGGGCAGGGCCGTGGCCGCGTCGACGGCCCACAGCATCAGGTCGCTCATCTCTTCATCCTTGGCGGTACTGGTCGCGGAAGGGGTTGGCCACCCCCTCAGAAAGCGGCATTCACCCGGTCGCCGGCCCAATGGGCGGCCTTGGTCGTCTGTCCAATGCCGGGATTGAGGCAGTTGCAGGGGTCCAGCGCCTTGTAGAATTCGCGCAAGGCCGGTTTGGCGACATAGAGGTGGCCGAGATTATGCTCCGCCGGATATTCAGCCCGCCGCGCGTCCAGCAGCTTCCACATCCGGTGCTCGATCTCCAGCGGATCATGGCCGGGCGCCACAATGTAATCCTGGTGGAAAACATGACAGAGGAAATGCCCGTAATAGAGCTTGACCGGCAACACCCGATCCAGGTCCTCCGGCAATGTCTCGAACCAGTGCGGGTCATTGCGGCGCAGCGCCACGTCAAGCGCCACCATGCCGCCCGTCGTCTTGCCGTGCACGGCGCGATAGCGGATGGCCGCGCCGGCGGCGGCGAACCGGTGCAGGAAGGCCTTCGCCCCCTCCTCCGGCGTGCATTCGAAATAACCACCCTCCGCCATCTTGAAGAAGTCGTTCAGGAAAGCATGTGTCTCCCCGATGCAGGGTCCGGCCACCTTCAACACCAGGTGATGCTCATACTGGTCACGGAACTCTGCCATCCGCCGCGGCAGATGGCGGGGAAACAGGTGACTGGCCGCTTGCAGAACCCGGTCGCTGAGATGGGACGGCAGGAAACGCAGCCTGTCGGCCAGGGCATCAAACCGGCTTTTGAGCCCGAACAGGAACGGCATCCGCGCCGTGCCGAAGAAGCTGATGGCCAGGAACGTATCCTTGCCGTAGCGCTCGGCAATGTCATAGGCGTCGCGGTGCATGTATTCGCCCGCCACCGGCAGGTGCTGGAAGGCCGACAGGATATGCCGGCGGATACCGTTCAGGGTCTGGGGCTCGTTCGTGCCGACATAGAAGACTTTCGTCTCCTTTTCCGCCGGGAACGTGTCCAGACGCACGGCGAATATCACCAGCTTGCCGGCGCAGCCCGCCACTTCGCGTAGGCGCGCAGGGTCGGCGTTGAAGCGAGCGGGGCTGTCGGCATCCACGTCGCGAACATGATCCTTGTAGGAGGCGTCCGACGCCGCGCCCGCGTCGGGATCGATGTCCGACGGCGCATAGGCACCCGCCTCCAGCCGCGCCAGCATCTGTTCGGGATCCTCCGGCAGCTTCACGCCCAGGTGGTTGACCAGGCGCAACGTACCGTCGGGCGCCACCCAGGCGAACAGCGACAATTCGGTATAGGCCGGCCCGCGCTGCACGAGGGACCCACCGGAATTGTTGGCGATGCCGCCAAAAACGGAGGCGCCGATGCAGGAGGAGCCGATGACCGAATGCGGCTCACGGCCCAGCGGCTTCAGCAGCTTCTCCAACTGGTCAAGCGTGGCACCAGGCAAGCAGATCACCTGCCGACCGCCATCGATCAGTTGCACCTTCTTCAGGCGCAGCATGTTGATCAGGACGATGTCGCGGTCGTAATCCTCGCCGTCGGGCGTAGACCCTCCCGTCAGGCCGGTATTTGCCGCCTGCATGATGATGATCTTGCCGGCGGCCACCGCCGCCTGTGCCACCCGCCATTGTTCCACCAGGCTTCCCGGGCGGACCACCGCCAGCACCCGCCCGCCGCCGAATCTGTAGCCCATGCGGTAGCGTCTCGTGCCGGCATTGTCGGTCAGGACATGGCGCCTGCCCACGATCTGCCGCAACCGGTCCAGGAAGCCCCCATCATCGGGTGGAACAAGGCGGACAGGGGGTGACGGTTCAGTCGACCGGGCCAGGGACATGGGGTTCCTCCACGCTGCCCGGCCAGGAGCCAAGGGCGCGCCATTGCGGGAAAGGTTCAGTCGGCGCACATGCTGAAGGGACTGGCAAACCCATCCAAGGGACATTCAGGTTACCTTCCCGTCCTAACGGGCGCTTACGGCCCCGGAGGCGAATTGGTAGAATAAACTTGGCGGGCGGGTGTAACCGCGACCAGGGCCGGGCGTCTGTCAGCAAAGGATGGAAACGTGAAGTCGATGCGCAAGATTGCCGCGGTCGGAGCGCTGCTGGCGCTGTTCGTCATCCTTTGGCTGGCTACGCGCCCACCACCCCTGACGGTGCAGGGCGAAGTGTCGGCCGACCGTTACGATATCAGCCCGCGCGTGGCCGGCCGGATTCTCACGCTGTCCGCGGAGGTCGGCGACAATGTGAAGAAGGGCGCCGTCCTGGCCGAGTTGGAAAGCCCGCAACTGGCCGCCAACCTGCTGGCCGCACGCGCGGCGTTGAACGTGGCTGGCGCCGACCTGGCCCGCGTCAACAGCACGCGGCCGGAGACCATCGCGGCGCGGCGGGCCGAAATGGCGGCAGCGGCGGCGGACGTCAAGCTCTACCAGGAAAGCTATGACCGCCAGGCCAAGCTGATCAGTTCCGGCGTCAGCGCCCAGGCCCGGCTGGATGAAGCCTCCCGCAACCTGGAAGCGGCACTGCGCAAGCGTGAGGCGACGGGCGCCGCCGTGAAACTGGCGACCGACGGTGCCAGCCCGGAGGAGAAGGCCCTGGCCGAGGCCCAGGTGAAGCAGGCCGAAGCCGCCCTGCACCAGCGGGAGGTGGACATGGCCGAACTGACCATCCGCGCGCCCGTGGATGCACAGGTCACCACCCGCGTTGCCGAACTGGGCGAGAATTTCAGCCCTGGCGCGCCCATCTTCTCCCTGGTCGACCTGGGCAATGTCTGGTTCACCTTCAACCTGCGCGAGGATTTGCTGAAGGGGCTGAAGGTTGGTGACGGTTTCACCGTCACCGTGCCGGCCATCGTCGACAGGCCCATCCAGGTGCGCGTCACGATGATCAATGTCCAGGGCCAGTACGCCACCTGGCGCGCCACCCGCGCCACAGGCGATTTCGACCTGCGCACCTTCGAGGTCCGCGCCAGGCCGGTGGAGCCCGCAGCCGGCCTGCGGCCAGGCATGAGCGCCATCGCCGACTGGACCGCGCGGGATCGCTGAGATGCATGGATTTGGTGGTCATCATCCCGGCTTCGGCCTGGTCTTCCGGCGGGAACTGGCACGCCTCTCCCGCCGGCCGCTGCTGCTGGCGCTGACCACGCCGGTGCCATTGGGCCTGATGGCGGTGCTGGTCCTGATCTTCAGCCAGGGTCTGGCCACGCGGCTTGCCATCGGCGTGCTGGACCTGGACGGCACCGACCTGTCGCGCACCATCGTCCGTACTGTCGATGCCGCACCGGAAACGGAAGTGGCCCTGCGCGTCGCCGACCTTGCGGAGGGCCGGCGGATGATCCTGTCGGGCCGCATCCACGGGCTGCTGATGCTGCCGCGCGACCTGGAGCGCGACGCTCTCGCCGGACGCCGGCCGGAGGTGGTGTTCTTCTACAACAACCAGACCATGACCAGCGGCGGTCTGGTGCTGCGCGGGGTGAACGGCGCCCTGTCCACCGTCGCCGCCGGCATCCGCATCTCGCTGCGCACCGCCCAGGGTCAGCCGATGGAGGGGGCGCGAGCCGCCCTGGCGCCCATTCCGGTGCAGAACCACGCCCTGTTCAACCCCACCCTGAACTATGCCCATTTCCTGCTGGCGGCCCTGATCCCCAGCCTGCTGCAGGTGGCCATCGTCACGGGTATGGCCTATGCTGCCGGCCTGGACCTGGAGACCACGCACCGGCTGCGCATCCTGCGTCGGCTGGGCGGCGGGCTGTTTCCGGCATTGGCGGGCAAGCTGCTGCCCTACACCCTGATCTATCTGGGGGTGCTGGGGCTGGCCGACGCCGTGCTGTTCGATCTGCTGGGCCTGCCGCTACGCGGCCAGGGCTGGTTGCTGCTGCTGGCCAGCCTGCTGTTCATCCTGGCCTGCCAGTGCGCGGGGCTGCTGCTGGCCCTGTTGCTGCGACCCGTTGCCATAGCCGTCAGTATCGCCACCATCCTGACGGCCCCCGCCTTCGGCTATATGGGCATCGGCTTTCCCCGTATCGGCATGAACGACTTCGCCCATGGCTGGGGTGCGCTCTTGCCCGGCACCTGGTATCTGACAGCCCGCATCGACCAGACGCTGCGCGCGGCCCCGCCGGCGCTCTCCTGGCAGCCGGTCGCCATCCTGGCGGCCTTCGTCCTGGCCCTGGCGCTTTTGTCGGTGCTGCGCCTGCAACGCCTGCGCCGGCAGGCCGACGCGCGGGAGGCGTGAGATGCGGGAACTGCTGGCCGTCGCGCGCGAGGAACTGGGCCGCATCTTCCGGCTGCGCCCCGTCTTCTCCGTCCTGGTTATGGCACCGCTGATCTATGCCGCCTTCTATCCGCAGCCCTATCTGAACGAGGCGCTGCGCGACGTGCCGCTGGCCGTGGTGGACCAGGATGGCAGCGTGGCAAGCCGGGAATTCACCCGCCGGGTCGATGCGTCGGCCGACGTGGCCGTGGCGGCCGTCCTGCCCGATCTGGCAATGGCGGAACGCGAGGTACTGGCCCGGCAGTTGAACGGTGTGCTGTTGATCCCGCGCAATTTCGAGCGCGACCTGCTGCACGGACGGGCGTCGCCCGTCGCTCTATATGCCGACGCCTCCTATTTCCTGATATATTCGCGCCTGTCGGGCGGCGTCACGGGCGTGGCCCGCGCCTTCGGGGCCGAGGTGGAGGCGAGCCGGCTGGTGGCCACAGGTGTCGATCCCGCCTTGGCGGCGGCGGCGACCGATCCCCTGCCGCTGACCGCCGTGCCCTTGTTCAACCCGCAGAGCGGCTACGCCACATACCTGTTGCCGGCCGCCTTCGTGCTGATCCTCCAGCAAATTCTGCTGATCGGCACCAGCCTGCTCTGCACCCTGCCGCGCGGACCCGTTGCAATGGCAGCAAGACCCGCTGTCCTGGTGCTGGGTCGGCTGCTGGCCGTGCTGCCGCTGCAGGCCTTGACCATCAGCTTCTATCTGGTCGCCATGCCCTGGCTGCTGGACATCCCGCGCCTGGGCTCATGGTGGCTGATCCTGTTCACTGCCCTGCCGTTCGTGCTGGCGGTGGCGGGGCTGGGACAGGTGATCGCCGCCCTGTTCCGCAAGCCACTGACGGTACAGTTGGTCACGGCCGCCGTGGGCCTGCCCTTCTTCTTCATGGCCGGCTTCGCCTGGCCGCAGGAAGCCATCCCAAACATCGTGCGCCTGCCGGGCCGCCTTGTCCCCAGCAGCACGGCGATCGAAGCGCTGGTGGCGGTAGCCCAGATGGGGGCACCGCTTGCCGATATCCGCTGGCACTTAGCCATCCTCTGGGCCTTGGCCCTGGCTTACGGCGCGGCCGCCATGCTTCTGGCCGCCAGGCGACCGGCTAACATTTAGTAACGCTTTGCATCTCTTAACACCTGCCCTGCCCCGCATCCGAATAAAAGGGATGTAATATCAACGGTCGAATGTTTGACCGTTGATATCGGCGGCGACTGCCGCCGCGCCGCACATGCGGCGTAGCCAAGCCAGCGGATGCTGGCGCCGGCGATTGAGGGGCGCATAAGTTCGGGAGGATCCCATGGGCGGGCATGGACAGCTCGGGCACGACGTCATCGTCGCGCAATTGGAACGGCTGGGGCAAAGCCCCAGCTTCAGCCGCAGCACGAAACTGTTCGCGCTTTTGCGTTATCTGGTGGGGGAAACCCTGGCTGGCCAAGGCGATACGCTGAAGGAACTGATCATCGGCGACATGCTGTACAGCGGTGGCGCTCCTTATGACCCGCGTATCGACAGTACCGTGCGGGTCGAGGCAAGGCGTCTGCGCCGCAAGCTGTCCGCCTATTACGAAGGACCGGGGCGCCATGATCCCGTCCATATCGACCTGCCCGTCGGCACCTACCGCCCGGTTTTCACAAGGAGCGCCTCACCCCCGTCCCCTCACGTCCCGCAAGCACGGCTGATCGACCTGGCCATCATGCCCTTCCGCGCCCTTTCAGCGGACGAGGGCCATGACCGCTTCGCCGACGGGCTGACCGATGAGGTGATCTTTGCCTTGGGGATCAAGTCGGCCCTGCGCCTCGCCCCCAGACTGGTGGTGTTCCAGTACAAGAACCGTGCCTACACGCTGCGCGACGCGGCACGCGACCTGGGCGTCTCGGCCATGCTGCACGGAACGCTGCGGCGGGAAGGCAACCGCAGCCGCGTGACGGTGGAGCTTTCCGATCCGCAGGGCTTCGTCACCTGGTCAGCCCGGTTCGACGGCGACAGCAGGGGCGAACCCATGGGCTTGCAGGAACGGATCGCGGACGAGATCGTCACCCGCATGCCCTCCTGGCTGCTCGCTGCACCCGTGGCGGCACCCGCACCTTGACCGAGACAGGTCGGGCTTTTCCTCACGACACAAGACGGGCCGCCTCGCGCGGCAGGCGGTCGGGCGCGACCTCCAGTTCCCGGCTTCCCAGATGAGCGAGCAGATGCCGCAGCCGGCCACCATTGTGCGAGAGCCGGGCGCGCACCCCTTCCACCATGACCTCCCAAGTGAGCGACGATTGTCCACGGGCCAGATCGGCGGCGGCATCCAGCTTGCACAGCACAGCCTCGACCGATGCGCCGGCCAACTCCTCCACCAGCGCCTCATGGCGCAGTAATTCCGGTGAACACCAGCAATCCCCATTGATGTCGTGCTGCCGGAACAGGGCGATCACGTCGCGCCCGACCGACGGATGACCCAGCCGGGCCAGGGACGCCGCGCGCACACCGGTGAACCAGGGGATGAAGGGCCCGTAATGGCTGGCGGTCAGCTTGCCGATGGCACCTGCCAACCGCGCCTCCGCCGCCTCGAACCGACCGGCGCGGGCATCGCAGATGCCCCGCAGCCCGGTGGCGACGCCCAGATGGCTTTCCAGCGCATGCTCCCCGGCCACACGGATCAGTTCGTCCAGCGTCTCCTCCACTGCCGGCATTCGCGCGATCAATCTCGCCGCGCAAACCCATATCAGCGCCTCGCACAGGGGCAGCGACTTGGCCGCCGCCCGCGCTTCGGCCTCTGCCAATGCAGCTTGCCGCAGTCCCTCGCGCAGCGATCCCAACTGGCAAAGCGTGGCACCCAGCATGGCCTGTGCCCCCGGCGTGCGGTCGAAACCGGTATGACCCAGGAACAGGCGCCGGTCCTCCACTGTCTCGATGGCCAGGAACTGCGCCAGATGCCCGCGGGCGGCCACCAGATCGCCGATATGGTGCAAACTGAGCCCCAGGACCCAGGCCGACATGGTCCGGTCATGCAACTCCCCGCTGCGCCGCGCGATGGAGGCGTGGATGGTCGCCAGCCGCATCATCTCCGCATAATTCGGCAGGCGCAGATTCCATGTCCAATTGGTCAGGAGATCGGCCACCGAGGGTACGGAATTCGCCCGGCTTCCCGCGCCGGCCGGTGGCGGGGTCCAGGTCGAAACGGCGGGGCGGGTGGTGCCGCGCGTAAACATCTCAGCCGTCCGGACGGCCACGGCGATGTTCCAGCCCTCCGTCGTGGCCCACTGCTCGGGCGTCAGCCTTGTGCCGACCTCCTTCAGCTTGGCATGGCATTCGCGCAGCAGCGACAGGCCGAACCAGAGGGGCAGCGCGCCCGCCGCCAGACCTAGCGCCACCTCGATATCGCCGTCCGGCCCCAGGGCATGGCGCAGGGCGGCCCGGATATTGTCCAGTTCCAGCTCGTCGGCAGCCACGTGTCGCTGCTCCAAGGTCAGGTGCTGGGCACGCAGATAGTCGCGGTAATGGCGGGCGTGGCCGTCGGCCAGCCGGTGCCGTTCCCCCGCCTCCTCAAGCCGCCCCAGCGCGAAGGCACGCGTCGTCTCCAGCAGGCGGAAACGCAGGTCGGGGCCGGAAATGTCGCTGATCACCAGCGACTTGGCTGTCAGTGCCGCCAGGACGGCGCCGATATCCGTCGCATCACCCGCGTCCGCCACAACGGCCTGCGCCGCCTCCATGGTGAAGCCGCCGGCGAAGATGGACAGGCGGCGCAGCACCGTGCGCTCATCCTCATCCAGCAGGCGGTAGCTCCAGCCCAGGGCGGCCTCCAGCGTGCGGTGCCGGGCGATGCCCCGGCGGCGGCTTCTGTCCAGCAGATGCAGATGCTCGTCCAGGAGCCGGGCAATGCCGCCTAAGCCGAAGGTACCGACCAGGGCAGCCGCGAACTCGATGGCCAAAGGCAGCCCGTCCAGCCGACGGCATATTTCCACGGCGCTGGCCGCGTCCTGGTCCGTCAGCACGAAGTCGGACACGCAAGCCATGGCCCGTTCGGCCAGAAGCTGAACGGACGGATAGGCCAGGGCGGCCGCAGCGCCCGTCGTCTGGGCTGCGGTCGGCGGCACCGGCAGGGGAGGCAACTGGTAGACCAGTTCACCCACCAGGTTCAGCGGCTCACGGCTGGTCGCCATGATCGCAACCTTCGGGCAGGCGGCGCAGATGGCGGTGACCAGGGCTGCCACCGCCTCGGCCTGATGTTCGCAATTATCGATGATGAACAGCGCTTCATAAGGCCGCAGCGCCGTCACCACCGCATTCAGCGGATCATCGCCCCCCAGTTCCAGCCCCAGGATCGCAGCCAACGTCGTTGGCACATGCTCGGCCTCCGCGATGGGCGACAGGTCCACGAACCAGATGCCGTCGTCGTAGCGGCCCTGTCGCATCTCCGCCACCGTCAAGGCCATGGTGGTCTTGCCCACGCCGGCCGAGCCGGTGAGCGTCACCAGACGATGCCGGCCTGCCAGACGGGCGTCGATCTCCCGTCCCGCCTGTTCGCGCCCCACCGGGCTGGTCAGACGGGCCGGCAGATTACCGGCGCTCGCTCGCGCGACCGGCAGCGGGGCCGCTGGCTGGAGAAGGGGGCGTGGCGTCTCGGCGAACAGGTAGCCGCGCCCGGTGACATTGACGATATAGTCCCGTCCGTCGACCCCCTTGCCCAATGCCTGACGCAATGCGGCGACATGCACGGTCAGGTTGGCCTCGACCACATTGGTGTCGGGCCAGACGGCCCGCATCAGGTCCGCCCGGCTGACCACTTCCCCGGCCTGCGCCAGCAGGACGATCAGGATATGGCGGGCGCGGCTGCCCAGCTTCACCAGCAGCCCGTCGCGGTAGAGCGCTTCACCCTGTTGCAACAAGGTGAAGGAGCCGAACGCCAGATCCGGGAGCCGGGGCCGTCCCCTTTGCGCGCCTGAAGCCACCCTTGGGTTCCTTCCCTGTCCCCACATTCCAGGCGAAGGGCGACGTTAGCGGCACGGCCGAACCTGCGCCTCACGCCTCCTCACTGCCTGCACAAGCCCCATGTCCCGCATCATGGTCCCTTCCTGCGGCCTCATCGCCTTTCCCCCTGTGTGGACTTGGCCCCACGATGCTTTCCGATGCGGCTCACAGCACTAAATTATATCCAATTGGAGAATTATATCACACCCCTCACCCTGTCAATAGAGGCGCCATCGACCGTGGTCGGAGCGGCCGCGATGGAGCGCAGCACCCGCTCGATCGCTGGGCGCAGTACCGCCGTCTCGAAATCGGGCCGATGCAGGGCCAGTTGCCGCATCACCAGACCGCTGATCATGTTGGTCAGCAGTGCGGCGTCAGCCTCGGGATTAGCCGAACCCATACGTCTGAAGGTCTCGTGGGTGATCCGCGCATAGGCGCGCCCCCATTCCCGCAGCGATGGGGCCAGTTCCGGATAGCGGGCGGCGGCCAGGTGGAACTCTATGATGGTGATGCCCATCTGGGGATCATCGACCATCTGCCGCACCGAATGCCGGGCAATCAGTTCCGCCAGCCGGCGTGGATCGCCGGCGTGGCGCTCGAACCCGTTCCACGCCGCCGCCAGGGCCTCGATATTCTTGTTGGCGACCAGCGTCAGCGCCTCGCGGACCAGTTCTTCCCGCGTGCCAAAATAGTAGACGATGGATCCGTGGCTGGCCTTCGCCTCGGTAACGACGGAACGCAGGGTGACGGCACCCGGCCCGTCCCGAACGATAATCCGCAAGGCAGCATCCAGCAGGGCTTCACGCCGCCGGGTGCCGCGCGCCGTCAGGTCGCCCACCGGCTTTGCCGATACTCCATCGTCCTTGACGTTTCCCGTCATCTGCCCCGCCCCGTTCCCTCGTTCAACCCGAACATGGGCTGCATCACGCAAGGCCCCCTGATGCGGGTCAAGAACTTTAACCACCACGCCAACCGGCAGCAGACGGCGACGTCCCGGACCTCCGCCACAAAACCGGCATTGACAGCACCATATATGATCACATATTTCTCCAATCGGAGAAAATAAAGCGCTACAAGCGTCACGGGAGGAAGCACCATGAAACCTGCCGACCCGACACGGCCTGACAATTTCCTGACGGTGCTCGACCGGCTGGTTGGCAGAAATCCGGAACAGGTGCTTCTGCGCGACCCGGCTACGAGCGGCACCTGGACGCGCGCCGCATTCGGACAGGAGGTCCGGCAATTGGCCGGTGCGTTGCTGGACATTGTCGACGGCCCGTATCAGGCGGGCCTGCTGATGGGCAACCGGCCGGAATTCTTCGTCACCGACGCAGCGGTCCTGCTGTCAGGCGGCGTGCCGGTGTCGCTTTATCCCACGGCCTCCGCCGAGCAGTTGCGCTATGTCATCAATCATGCCGACATCTCATTGCTATTCGTGGAGATGGCGCGACTGCCCGCCCTGGCGACGGCCCTGATGGACGGTTACCGGGTCGTGGCGGTCATCATCGTTGACCCGCCGGAGGCTGGCCTGCCGGAGAGTGTGGGCAGCGACATTCCCGTCATCGCACTTGCTGATCTACCCAGGAGTGACGGGCCCTCCATCGCGGCGGTCGCCGCCCGGACCAGCCCGGACGATCTGATGACCCTCATCTACACGTCCGGCACCACGGGCAATCCCAAGGGTGTGCGCCTGACCCACCGCAACTTCCTGACCGCGGCCCGGGGCATCGGGGAACGGGTGGGGCTGGCGGAGGGGGACCGGATCATCTCCTGGCTGCCGCACGCGCATGTGGCCGAACGCACCTGCCATTATGCCTGCGGCCTGCTGTTCGGTCTGGACATCACCATCTGCCGCGACGCCAAGGACCTGCCGGAACTGCTGCCCAAGGTGCAGCCTGCCTGGTTCGGCGGATTTCCACGCCTATGGGAGAAACTGAAGCAAATGGTCGAGGCGCGTCTTGCTGCCCACCCGGCGGCGAAACAGGCCGTGGCCGATGCACTGGAACAGGCCGATTTGACAGCGGACGACAAGCCCGTCCCCGCTGCCCTGACGGCAAGGATCGCGGCGGCCGACACGGCCCTGTTCGCCCCCATCCGGCATTCGTTGGGCCTGCACCGCGCCAAGTCGCTGATCACCGGATCGGCGCCCACGCCCCTGCCCACGCTGCAATTCTTCGCCGCCATCGGCCTGCCGCTGTCGGAAATGTATGGCGCGTCGGAAACCTGCACCTACGGCGCGTTGACAGCGCCCGATGGTATCCGCCCGGGAAGCACAGGCACAAGCGTGCCGGGCCTGGAACTGGCCGTGGCGGCCGATGGCGAGGTTTTGCTGCGTGGCGACGCCATCATGCAGGGCTATCACAAGGAGCCGGAGAAGGACGCCGAGGTCTTCACCGCCGATGGCTGGTACCGCACCGGTGACCTGGGCCGGCTGGATGCCGATGGCTATCTGTGGATCACCGGCCGCAAGAAAGAGTTGATGATCAATGCCAGCGGCCAGAACATGGCGCCTGCCTATATCGAGGCGATGATCAAATCCGGCAGCCCCCTCATCGGCCATGTCTGTGTGATCGGGGAGGCACGACCTTTCAACACCGCCCTGATCAGCCTTGATGGCGACCATGCCCGTGCCTTGGCTGTCCGGTACGGGCTGCCCCCCGATCCGATCCTGCTGGCACGCCATCCATTCCTGGAAATGGAAGTGGCACGCGGCGTGGCTGCCGGCAATGTCCGGCTGGCACGGGTGGAGCAGATCAAACGCTTCGTCATCCTGGCCGAAGAGTGGCAGCCCGGCGGGGAGGAACTGACCCAGACGTTGAAGATCAGGCGTACCCGCATCGCCGCGAAATATGCCGCCGTGATCGACAATCTCTATGAGGAACAGCCCGTACATCCCTGCCTGACACCGGCGATGTGATGTGAGGGTGCACTACCCGGGGCGAAGGACCGGGCGGATAACTGCGCTCAAAATATTCTCCGTTCGGAGAAAATATAAGGAGGAACTGATGACAGACGATACACAACGGTTCGAGCACCTGCTGACCACTGCAAAACAGAAAGCCTATGACCGGGATTTCCTGGCCCGTTGGGATGCCATAGAATTCTGGGACAGCCTGATGGTGGGCGAGAAGCGGCGGCATCCCGCGACTTTCCTGGTCGAGGAAGAGGATGTACTGAGCTACAATCTCGCCGTCGGTGAGACGCATCCTTTGTTCATCGACCGGGAATTCGCCCGCCGGCACGCGCCGCGCGGCACTATTCTGGTCCATCCGGTCTTCACCACCACCATCGGCTTCTGGTTCGCCCAGCCCGACACGCAAGGTTCCTGGATCCGCACGCCGGGTTCGCGCAACCCGTTCCAGCGCATCGACTACAAGGAACGTATCCATGTCGGTGACCGGCTGTCCCTGGTTCAGGAGAATCACGACCGGTTCTGGCGGCGGGGCAAGGCCTATGTCACCACCCGCCTGACCTTGCTGGACGCCGACGACCGGGAAAAGGCATCGTGCCTGGGCACCCTGATCCTGCCGCCCACAAAGGATGCCGTCCGTGCCTTCGCCATCGCCTGACGCCATATACCCAGCCAAAGGAACCGCCCCATGACGAACACGACCGTTGAAGCCATCATGCCGCCCCTGCCCTATCTGGATGATCTGCGCACCGGCGATGCCCTGGCCCCCATCACCTATAACGTCACGCAGGATGTGATCGACGCCTATGGCGTGGCCAGCCTGGACCTGAACCCGGTGCATATGAACCCGGACTGGTGCGAACGGGCTCAGGTCTTCGGCACGCCGAAACCCGTGCAGCACGGGATGATGAGCATGTCCTACATGAGTTCGGTGGTGCTGCGCGGCTTCGGGCCGCTGGCGGAGATCGTCAGCATCGATTCCAAATTCACCAAGATCGGCCCCGTAGGCGCCACCATCACCTGCCGGGGCAAGGTCCGTGACCTCCACGTGCTAGGTAATGGCAAGGATTACGCCACCGTAACCGTGGAGGCCATGGACCAGGATGGCGACGTGGTCGGCGTCAGCGACATCCAGGTCCGTCTGCCGCGCCGACCGGGAAGCCCAATTTGAACCAGCGACGAAGAGTTGTTGTCTTCACTGGTAACATTATCAATATTTGCCTTACTGCCAAAACGAAAACCCCAGCAAGATTCAATCTTGCCGGGGCTTGGGCGATAAGCCTTAAATACGGAGCTGGAGCGACCGACAGCCCGGCAATCCAAACTCCTGGCGCAAGGTCTTGTCGAACATCCGTGCGGGCGTGAGGCGGCGCAGCAGGCTGACCTGCTTTGCCACACTTTGCCGACGGGATAGCGCAATTGTTGGCGCGGTGCCGTGGCGGCGTAAGCGCGTCACCGTTGTCAGCGCAAGGCGACGACGACCTTGCCCTTTGATCGCCCCGTTTCAATATAGGCTAGGGCTTCATTGGTCGCGCCAAACGGGAAGACCTGATCCATGACCGGGCGGATGATCCCGGCTTCGATCAGCGATGCGATCTGGTGCAACTGGCCGCCATCGGCCCGCATGAACAGAAAGGAATAGTCGATCCCCCGGCTCTTCGCCTTGCGTCGAATGCTGAAACTCAGCAGGCGCATCAGTTGATGGAACAGCCAGTTCAGCCCTTGTTGCCGGGCGAAATCCGGGTCGGGCGGACCGGAGATGGAGATCAGCTTGCCACCCGGCTTCAACACGTCCAGGGACTTTTCAAGCGTGTCGCCTTCCAGGCTGTTCAAGACGACATCGTAACCCGACAGGACCTTCGCGAAATCCTGCTTCTTGTAGTCGATCACGACATCAGCGCCGAGGCTGGTGACGAGTTGGACATTGGCTGTGCCGGTCGTCGTGGCCACTGTTGCGCCCAGATGCTTGGCCAGTTGAATGGCGAATGTCCCGACGCCGCCCGAGCCTGCATGGATGAGAATTTTCTGCCCTTTTTGCAGGCCGGCACGCTCGACCAATGCCTGCCAGGCCGTCAGCCCCACCAGGGGAATGGCGGCGGCTTCGGCCATGCTCAGGTTCTTCGGCTTCAGGGCAAGATCGGCCTCATGAATGGCGATCGCTTCCGCCAGGGTTCCGATGCGGCCATCGCGCGGGCGGGCAAAGACCGCATCCCCCACCTTGAAACCGTGGACTTTGGACCCGACACGGGTGACGACCCCTGACATGTCATGTCCCAGGATGAACGGCGGTCGATAGGGCAGCAGGGGTTTGAAGGCCCCATCGCGGATTTTTGCATCCAGGGGGTTGAGCCCGGCCGCGTGGATCTGGACCAGGACATCCTTATCCGTCAACACGGGGTCCGGCATCTCGCCCAGGCGAAGAGCGCGACCCTTCTTGTATTTATCGACGATGAAGGCCTTCATGATGATCTGCCCTTCAGATGATTGTTAGCGACCTGCCGTACAATGGCGGCCATCCGGCCGGACAATGTTGGCGCGCAGGGTCAGACGGCCTGCCGATAGCGCGCTGCGGCATGTTCCTGGCCCACGTTGGGCAGCATGGCCTGACGCGCAGCCTGAAAGGCGTTCCACTGTTCCACATCGGGCAGCGGCGGGATCGTGACGGCCTCGCGGCGGTCAAACCCGACCAGTGCTGCGTCAACCAGTTCATCAACCTCCATCACGCCGCTCATGGTGCTGACGTCGGCGCCGGCATGACCCCAGATTTCGGTGCGCGTGGCAGCGGGGAGTACGGCCTGGACATAGACGCCCTTCGGCCCCAGTTCCAGATGGAGGCCCTGCGACAGGAACAGCACGAACGCCTTGGTCGCACCATAGACCGTCATGGCGAATTCAGGAGCCAGCCCGACCACGGAGCCGATATTGATGATGGCCCCTTCACCCGTCGCGGCGAAACGCGGTGCAACGGCGCTGGCCAGCCGCAGCGGGGCCGTGGTGTTCAGCGCAACCAGCCGCGCCACATCATCCGTCGACTGCTCGATGAAGCTGCCCCCCAGGGCCGTGCCGGCATTATTGATCAGGATGCCGATGCGCGCATCGTCGCGCAGCCGCGCTTCCACCACCGCCAGATCGGCGGCCTGCGTCAGATCGGTCTGGATGATATCGACCGCCACACCAGTCTCCTGCCGCAGGCGATCAGCAACCGCCTCCATGCGCTTGCGGTCCCGCGCCACCAGCACAAGGTCATGGCCACGGCGTGCGAAGCGGTCGGCATAGGTGGCACCAATGCCGGTGGAAGCGCCGGTAACCAGCACTGAAGGAAGGGCAGCCATGGGATTGCTCTCTGCTCTGTTGATGTCTATAATCATGACGACCATCATGATTGACTAAATATGATGATCGTCATGATTATGTCAATGTGGCTCGTGGAGAAATTTGGAATGAATGTCAGCCGAGAGCAGATGGCGGAAAACCGTCGTCGGATTCTGGACGTTGCCAGCCGGCTGTTCCGCGAGAAGGGGTTCGATGCCGTCAGCGTGTCTGAAGTGATGAAGGCAGCCGGCCTGACGCATGGCGGCTTCTATGGTCATTTCAACTCGAAGGACGATCTGGTCGCGAAGACTCTGGCACATGTCCTTGGGGCAAACTCAAGTGAAGGCGGCGACTTCCGGCACTATGTCGATGCCTATCTGTCGCCACGCCATCGCGACAACCCAGCCAGTGGGTGTCCGACAGCGGGACTGGCCGCCTCTGTCCGCCACCAGACGCCCGTGGCGCGTGCTGCCATGACGGAAGGCCTTCGCTCGCAGATCGCCCGTATCCAACAGGCTTTGCCGGCTCTGGACCCGGCCGAAAGCCGGCGCACGGCCATAGGAAGTTGGGCCGCGATGATAGGAGCCGTCATCCTGGCCCGCGCGATTGATGACCCCGTCCTTTCTGACGAAATCCTGGACCAGACGCGGGCATGGATCGATACCGGGATAAACCAAGTGCCGATCTCTTGATGATCACGTCCCTGGCGGTTCTCTAATTGGTGATATCAAGGGCGGCTTTTCCACGGGGTGAGATTCTGGACGAAAGCGTTTTCCCTGAGAGACATCTCCGCCGGGCTCACGGTTCTCTTCGTGGTCGCATCGCGCCACACCATGGCCTTGGACGGCTGGAGCAGGTCGCCGCGGTTGGTATTCTCCAGTCCGGGCGACGTGCCGCCGGGCTTGGCGAACTCGCCGATCACCTCCGTGTTGAAGCCGAACAGAGCGGCGGTCCAAGCCTTGGTCATGGCGATGTCGGCGGAGCCGAGCAGCGCCCCGTCCATGCGGGTGAAGGCCCTCAGGTTGGCGCCGTCATCATAGACCATAGGAACGCAGATAGCTTAAGATCAGATCCGGTTCAGCATGGTGGCATGTCGCCGCGGTGGCGATGTCAGACGAGGCGCCTCAATTTCGGCAGCAGCCAATCCTCAATATCCCGCACATAGCTGAACATGACCGGCACGAAGATCAGGCTGAGGGCGGTGGAAGAGATCAGTCCCCCCATCACCGCAATGGCCATCGGCGCGCGGAAGGCCGTGTCATAGCCCAGCTGCAGCGCGACCGGCAGCATGCCGGCCAGCATGGCGAGCGAGGTCATCACGATGGGGCGGGCGCGCACCATGCAGGCATCGACGATGGCATCGCGCCGGGGACGGCCTTGCTTGATCAGTTCCAGCATATGATCCACCAGCAGGATGGCGTTCTTGTCGGCGATGCCCATCAGCATCAGCATGCCGATCAGGGCCGGCATCGAAAAGGAAGTGCCGGTGAGGAGCAGCAGCACGAACGCCCCGCCAATGGACAGCGGCAAGGCCGCCATCCGCGTAAAGGGCTGTATCCAGTCCCGGTACAGCAGGACCTGGATGGCATAGACCATCAGCAGGCCCGCCCCCATGGCCTGCCCGAAACTGGCGAACAGTTCCTCCATGATCTCGGCATCCCCCGTACTCTGCATCCGGACATCGGCCGGCATCTGCCGCAGGGCCGGAAGCGCGTGGACCTTCTCCAGCGCCATGCCCAGCGCCACGCCGTTGAGATTGGCTTCCAGTGCGATCTGGCGTTGCCAATCATGGCGCTGGATACTGGTCGGGCCGCTGGTGAATTGGATATCGGCCACAGCGGAAAGCGGCACGCTGCCGCCGCTGCCGGTTGGCAAAGGCAGGTTCCGCAGCAGGTCCAGGGAATGGAGGGGCGCTGCCGGCAAACGCACGCGGATCGGTATCTGCCGGTTTCCGTAATTGAATCGGGCCAGGTTCGCCTCGATATCCCCGATGGTGCCGATGGTCACCGCCCCGCTGATCGTCTGCACCGAAATGCCCAATAGGGCTGCCTTGGCGACGTCGGGGGTGATGATCAGTTCGGGTTGGCTGAGCGGGGCTGAACTGCTGACGCTGTTCAGTTCGGGAAGGGCGCGCATCTGGCGTTCCAGCGCTTCGGCCGTCCGGACCAGGGCGTCGCCATTGTCGCTTACCAGGACGATGGACACATCCTTTCCCCGGGCGGAATTCCCGAAGCCGATCCGCATGTCCGGTAACGCCAGCAATTCCAGCAGCAGGTGCCTTTCGAAGGACCGCTGGTCAAGGTCGCGCCGGGCCGGCGGCACCAGTTTGATATCCAGGACGGCCACATTGACACCACTCGGGGCAACACCCTCCGGCCCGTGGGGATCCTCCACGCTGATCGCAGCACCGCCGACCGAGGTCAGGATATACGCCACCTCCGGCCGCTTCATGAGGATCGCCTCCGCCTGCCGGGCCGCCTCCCCCATCCGGGCCAGCGTGGTGCCGCGGGGCATTTCCAGCGTCAGGCGGGACTGGGACACGTCCTCATAGGGGATGAAGTCGGGGGAAAGGAACGGGATCAACCCGAAGGACAGGACCAGGCTGAGCAATGCCAGCCCCATGGTCTTCAACCGGTTGTCCAGCGTCCAGCCGATGAGGCGGCGATAGGATGCGATCCATGGCGACGGGGCTTCATGCCTGGCGGGCGGCTGCAGCAGATAGGCTGCCAGCATGGGCGTCAGCAGCCGGGCGACGACCAGCGAGAAGAAGGCGGCGATAGCCACGGTCAGGCCGAACTGAAGGAAGAACTGCCCCGCCATCCCCGGCATGAAGCTGACCGGCACGAAGACGCCGCAGATCACCAGCGTCGTGGCGATCACCGCCAGCCCGATCTCCTCGGCGGCGACAAGGGCCGCGTCACGGGGGGGGGCGTCCTGCCCGCATGTGCCGGTGGATATTCTCGATCTCCACGATCGCGTCATCCACCAGCACCCCGGTGACCAGCGAGATGGCCAGCAGGGTGACCCTGTTCAGGGAAAAGCCCAACCAAACCATCACCAGGAAGGTGGGAATGATCGATAGCGGAATGGCGATGGCCGCGATCAGCGTCGCCCGCCCGTCGCGCATGAACAGGAAGACCACCAGGATCGTCAGCGCCGCCCTTTCGACAAAATTGGAAAGGGTGGCGTGAAAGCTGTTCTCGGTGAAGGTGACGAGGGAAAAGATCAGGCGGAACCGCAGATCGTCGCGGCTCCCCTCCAGCGCCGCCAACCTGTCCTCCACCCGGCGGGCCACATCGACCTCGCTGGCCCCTTTGGCGCGGAATATCTGGAAGGTGACAGCCGGTTTTCCATCCAATGTCGTGATGGTGCGCGCTTCGGCACCGCCATCGGTGATGGTGCCGAGATCGCCCAACCGCACCTCGCGTCCGGCCGCCAGCGCGACGCGGGTTTCGGCCAGCCGTGCCACCGTTCCGGCGCTGCCCAATGTCCGCAGGGCATATTCGGTGCCGGACAGGGTGATGCGTCCGCCGGGCATATCGATATTGGTCCGCGCCAGGGCCAGGCTGATATCGGCGGCGGAAACGCCCAGCGCCATCAACCGGGCCAGGTCCAGCGTCAAGGTAATCTCATGGTCGATACCGCCTTGGCGCCGCACGGCGGCCACGCCCCGGATGCCCATCAACTCGCGGTTCAGGACATCGTCGATGTACCAGCTTGCCTCTTCCGGGCGCAGTTCCGGGGCCTCCAGCGCATAGACCAGGATGGCACCACCATCCATGCCCTGCCGCTGTACCTGCGGATCACGGATCGATCGCGGCAACTGGTCACGGATGCTGGCGACGGCATCGCGCGCATCGTTGACGGCACGGTCGAAATCGGTTTCCAGGTCGAATTCGACCGTGCTGCTGGACACGCCCTCGGAGATGGACGAGGTGATGTGCTTCACCCCCTGCAGGCCCGCCAGCGCGCCTTCCACCCGTTGAGTGACCTGCGTTTCCATCTCCGTGGCGGTGGCGCCCGGCTGGCTGACCTGGACGCTGACCACCGGCACGACGATGGCGGGCATGCTGTTGACCGGCAGCTTGCCATAGGCGAACAACCCGGCGACCGTCAGCAGCAGGAAAAGCACGATGGGTGGGGTCGGGTTGCCGATGGCCCAGGTGGAAAAGCTGAAACGCGGGGAACCGGTCATCGATTGGCCCCCACCACGCGCACAATATCGCCTTCCCTGACGAAGGCACCGGCACGGGCGACCACGCTCGCATCCGATGGAACGGCATCCACCATCACCTGTTCGTCATCGGACAGGACCACAATCACGGGCAGCCGCACCGCCCTGTTCCCGGCACCCAGGTCCCAGACGAAGGTGCCGATACTGTCCTGCTGAAGGGCGGTCCGGGGCAGGATCGTGCCTTCGCGGTGGGATTGCACGATGCGGACCATGGCGAACAGGCCGACGGGGACCGGGTCCGCGCCCGAAAGCCGGATGCGGACCGCCGCCATGCGGGTCGCGGCATCGACGCGCGGGGCGACAAGGCGGACCGCCCCCTCGATGGTCCCGTCATTGCCCGTCAGCGTGACGGTGGCCGACTGGCCCGGCCGCAGCCCGGACAGGGCGGCTTCCGGCACCAGCGCCTCCACCTCGATCTCCTGATGCCGGGCGATGCGGAACAGCGGTTCGCTGGCACTGACCAGACCGCCGATCACCGCCTTGCGCTCGAACAGCATCCCGGCCTCTGGCGCCAGGATGGCCGTACGTTTCAGGCTCAGCGCCGCATCGTCCAGCCTGGCCTTGGCCGCCTGCATCTGGGTGCGTCTTTCCACGACCAACTGGCGGCTCACCGCGCCGCTGTCCTTGATCGCGTCCACGCGGTTGAAGGCATCGAGCGTCCGCTCATGCTCGCTGTGCAATTGCTCCACCTGGTTGGCGATGGACTGGCCGTCCAGCCGGGCCAGTACCTGCCCCTTCTCCACCGTGTCGCCGACATCGGCCAGCACGTCGCGGACCCGCACGCCCACCAGTTCCGTCATGATCTGGATTTCTTCCCGCGGGATGGTCATGCCCGTGGCGGCAACGGTCTGCGCGATGCGGCCTTGCCACGGCCTGGTGACGGTGACACTGAGGGCGGTACCGGTGCTGGGGGCGGGTACATCCTTCCCCCCGGTCAGGGCGACAAGGCCACAAAGCAGCATTCCGGCCATTGCCGGAAGCAGGACACGCTTGTTCATGGGTCTTCCCAATTCAAGGAACGCATGGTTTCCGGGTGGTTCATCCCCAGTCGAACGGCACCCGTGGCGGGACCGGACCATCCGCCGGAACATGCCGGTGCGGCGGCTTCGCCGGCCAGCCGTAGGTCGGACATAGGTCCTTTCGGTCGCCGGCGCACGCGTCCGCCGTTGGGGGTGCATGGCCGGCCTGGTGCTGGAACCGTGGAAGCGAACAGGGAAAGCCGGGCATCTGATCCCTCCACCGACATGGGCGCGGCAATGCCCGTTCCCACATCGTGCGAGGACGGGCGGCACCGCGATATATCCAGTGTAATCAGGCGCTCCTGGCCCACATCGGCCTTAAGGATGATGGCAGCGCTATTCCTTGACGATGCCCTCGCGCCAGGCATAGACGGCGGCCTGCGTGCGATCGGTCAGGTAGAGCTTGCCCAGGATATTGCTGACATGGGATTTCACGGTCTTTTCCGATATCGACAGGCGCGCCGCGATGTCCATGTTGGACAGCCCTTCGGCCAGACAGTGCAGCACTTCCATCTCCCGCTCGGTCAGGTCGGCATGCAGCTGATCCTCCCGCCCCCGGGCGCCCCGCGTGCGGGACATGATCGTCACCAGCGCCTTGGCGATGCGCGGACTGAACACGCTTTCCCCTGCCGCCGCCTTGCGTACGGCACGGACAAGGTCCTCCGGCATCGTGTCCTTCAGGATATAGGAGATGGCGTCGGCCTGCGTCGTGGGCACGACATATTCGTCGCCTTCATGCGAGGTGACCATGATGATCTGGCTGCGCGGGCTGACCCTTTTGATCTGGCGCACGGTGTCGACGGCGGGCTGGTCGGGCATGAACAGGTCCAGCAGCACCACGTCGGGCGCGAATTTCCGGGCGGCGGACACCGCTTCCACACCGCAGGTGGCCACGGCCGTCACCTCGATATCCGCAGCCGTGGCCAGGAAGGCGGTCAGGCCCTTGCGCACCATGGGGTGATCATCGGCCAGGACCAGGGTGATCTTCTCAGTCATGCTGCTTTTCCCATGCAAGCGTGATCAGGGTCCCGACGCCGACAGCGCTTTCGATCTCCAAGGTGCCGCCCGGCAAATCCCGCACCCGGTCCCGCATCGAAATGATGCCGAACCCTCCCGTTTTCCGGCCCGTATCAAAACCGCTTCCATCATCGGCGATCGTCAACACCACCCTGTCGCCATCCGCCTTGCCGGTGACGACGATCCTTTGCGCGCCGCCATGACGTACCGCATTCATCAACGCTTCCTGGACGATCCGCAGGACATGATGGTCGACCCGCGCATTGAACCGGACTGTTTCAGGCCAGTTCACCTCGATGCCCAGATCGAAGCGCCGCCGGAAATCACCGGCGATCACGTTGATGCGATCATGGAATGCAATGGCGTCCGTTTCCGCCGGGCGCAGCTGGGTGATGATTTCGATCAGATCATATTGTGCCTCGCGGTTGATGGCTTCCGCTTCCCGGATATGCTCGCCCGCCGCCGCCAGCACGGCGGGCCGGGATTTGGCCGCCGCCAATTGCAGGCCCAGCGCGAACAGTTTCTGCTTCACCGTATCGTGCAGTTCCCGCGCCATGCGGTTGCGTTCCTCGCTGACCGCCAGGTTCTGCTTCAGGCCCAGATACAGTTCCAGGTCCTGCGCCATGTCGTTCAGATGCCGGCTGTGCAGGGTGAGGACATCGTCATTCGGCAAGGCGATGCGGGCCGCGAAGCTGCCCTGTCGCCAGCTTTCCGTGACCTCGTTCATTTTCCGCAGCTGGTTCTTCACATAGCGGGACGCCACAAGCCCGCAGGCAAGGCCGATGGGAATGGACAGCAGGATGACGGCGCTCATGAAACTGAGCAGGAATTCCACGATGGTCTTTATTTGTATCCAAAGATTGAATTCGGCGACGAACAGCAGGTGCAGATGCCCCACGATCACGCCATTGCCGTCCATGACCGGCATATCCACCCAGATCGGCCCCTTCTCCGCCAGCCATCTGGCCCCCGGTTTGGGGGGCGCCGATTTCTTCAGCGCCTCGAACAGGGGGGCCACCTCATCCGAGAGCTGGTCCCCGGTGAGCGGACAGTTTGGTAAGCTTGGTTTGCCCTTATTGAA
>NZ_JBMDKE010000046.1:0-55460 GCF_057809555.1 Niveispirillum sp. FG156
CTTCGAAACCAAAATCGGCCGGACGGTCACAGCAGGCGTAAATGTAAGGTTCTGACGGTTTTAGCTGACTATTCCTTAACTCCCGCCTCGCATCGCCGGATGGGCATTGTGCATCCGGCGATGCATTTCTTTGTCAATAATTCCCCCGAGCCATCGGCGATTGCGGGGAAAAAGGCAGCTACAAAGGGCAGACAGATGACGGGACAGAATAGGGGGCCGCGCGCCCTGCGATCGGTTTGGACCTATCTTCTCGCCCTTCTGGTCTGGTGCGCGGCGACATTCCCGGTCATGGCCGAGGAGGCGCCGAGTACCGCCACCCTGATGCTGTCCGGGACCGGGCCGGATGATGCGATCCCTTGGGATTTTGTGATCAATGGCGGCATGCGCGCGGGCGAACAGGCCCGTATCCCGGTCCCTTCCAACTGGCAGATGCATGGGTTCGGCCATTACCAGTATGGTTATGACAAGGGGCCGCGTGCGGCGGACAAGGCCACCTATCGCCGCCGATTTACGGTCCCCGCCGATTGGAAGGGCCGCACCGTCCGCATCATTTTCGAAGCGGTGATGACCGATACGCTGGTGAAGGTGAATGGCACTGTCGCCGGTCCCGTTCATCAGGGCGGTTTCAACCGGTTCAGCCATGACATCACCAAGCTGGTCAAACCCGGTGAGGAGAATGAGATCGAGGTGCAGGTCAGCGAGGCGTCTGCGGCCATGGCCACGGATATTGCCGAGCGCCATGGCGATTACTGGGTTTTTGGCGGCATCTACCGCCCCGTCTGGCTGGAGGCATCGCCGCCGGAATCCATCGCGCAGGTGGCCATCAATGCCCTGGCGTCCGGCGATCTGACCGCTGACATCACCTTGCGCGCGCCCCGTACCGTGACGAAACTGGTGGGCCAGGTCATGACCCGCGATGGTGCGGTGGTGGGGCAGTCCTTCACCGCCACCATTCCGGATGGTGGGACAGGCCGTGTCCGTCTGACCGGCCAGATCGCGCAGCCGGCCCTGTGGTCGGCGGAGGCGCCGAACCTTTATGATCTGCAGGTGACCCTGTTTGCGGGTGACCGGCCCGTGCATCAAGTGCGGGAACGGTTCGGGTTCCGGACCTTTGAAGTGCGTGGCGGCGAGGGGCTTTATCTGAACGGTCAGCGCATCATGCTGAAAGGCGTGAACCGCCACAGCTTCCGCCCCGAAACGGGCCGCGCTGTCAGCCGCTCCCAGGCCTATGATGATGTACGTACCATCAAATCCCTGAACATGAACGCCATGCGGGTGGCCCATTACGCGCCGGAAAAGGCGTTCCTGGAAGCTGCCGATGAACTGGGCCTTTATGTCATCAACGAGTTGAGCGGCTGGCAGAATGCCCATGACACCGAGGTGGGCCGCAAGCTGGTCCGGTCATTGGTGGAACGCGACGTCAACCATCCCAGCATCCTGTTCTGGTCGAATGGCAATGAGGGTGGCTGGAACCGGGAACTGGATGGCGATTTCGCGCTTTATGATCCGCAAGCCCGTCCCCTGATCCATCCGTGGGAGGCGTTTGGCGGCATCGATACCAAGCATTACCCCCGTTATCCGGACCTGCTGCGCCGGCTGTCGGGTGAGATGCTGGTGATGCCGACCGAGTTCCTGCATGGCCTGTTCGATGGCGGCATCGGGTCGGGCCTGGATGATTACTGGCGTGCCATGAAGGCATCAAAGCGCGGTGCCGGCGGCTTTCTGTGGAACCTGGCGGATGAGGGGCTTGTCCGCACCGACCAGGGTGGGCGGATCGATCTTTACGCCACGTACGCAGCGGACGGGATTGTGGGGCCGCATCAGGAAAAGGAGCCCAGCTTCTTCACGGTCAGGGACATCTGGTCACCGGTACAGATCGATGCCCCCGTCCTGGATGACGGTTTCACGGGCACCGTGACGGTTCGCAATCAATATGACTTCACGCCACTGACGGCGGTGCGGTTCCAATGGGAATGGCTGCGCTTTGCCGGCCCTGCCGACAGGAAAGCCGATGCCAAGGTTCTGGCGAAGGGTGAGGTGGCGGGACCGGCCATCGCGCCGCATGAAGCGGGTGAACTGCGCCTGCCGGTGCCGTCTGTGTGGAAGCGGGCGGACGCGCTGCGTCTCACGGCGATGAAGGGGGATCAGCCGCTTCTGACCTGGGTCTGGGCCGCCCGACCGCATCCCGCCGATGATGTCGCCGGCAGCAGGATTGGCCGCCCGCAGGTGGTGCGCAACGGGGATGTGATCGATCTGGTGGCCGGCAACCTGTCGGCACGGTTCGATTTGAAGACCGGGCTGCTGACGGGTTTGACCCGTGATGGCCAACAACAGCCCTTGTCCAACGGTCCCCGCCTGCTGCTGGCCCGTCCCAAGGGGACGGGGGAACCGGCCTGGGTGGAACCGGTGGGGAAGGGTGAGGGGCTGTATGAATTTCCGGAACCCATGATGGCGAACATCGCCGCCATCGATCTGGGCATTGTGGACGCCGATGGCTGGGCGGGCTTCAGCCTTGAACTGTCATCCGATGGCCATAACTGGCGGCGGGTATTTGACGGTGCCCGCGTGGCACGCGATGGCCAGACCTACATCTTCCCGCCGCAGATCGTGAAGGCGATTCGCATTTCCAATTTGGCCGGCGTGCGGTCGGTGCCGAAACTGGTGTCGGTGCGGCTGGCGCATGAGGCGGACCGGTTTCTGCGCCCTGATGCCGGACTGGTCACGGTGACGGCTGGCATCGGTAACGATCTTGTAACGAGAAAGCCTGTGGCCTGGCTGGAGGCACCAGGGGCGGGCGGGCTGTCGCATGTTCGCTGGGTACTGGGTGAGGACGGTATCCTGACCCTGGATTACCGCTATGATCTGACCGGCGCCGTTCTCTATCACGGTATCGGCTTTGATCGGCCACTGGCTGAGGTCACAGGTGTACGGGCGTTGGTGCGTGGGCCGGGTCCGGTATGGCAGAACCGGCTGCGCGGCCCGGTGCTAGGCGTGCATGAAATTGCCGGCGAAGGGGCCGGCCTGCCGAAACCTGACGTCGCCGGATATTTCGCCGATCCACGCTGGGTTCGGCTGTCGGGCGGGCAGGGCACGCTGACCATCGCCAGCGATGGGGCGCCCTATCTTCAGCTTGGCGCCAGATTGGCCGATTTCCCGACCACCAGTGTGGATTTCCCAGCCAGCGATATCGGCTTCCTGCAGGCCATTCCCGGCATGGGCGCCAAGAACCAGGCCGCTGACCTGACCGGCCCGGCGGGCATGCCCTCCATGGCGAACGGGTCTTATGGCGGCCGCCTGCGGATCAAATACTGACCTGTTTACAGGAGAGTTCCCATGAAATCCGCCCGCTTCGGCATCGCAATCCTGTGTCTTGCCTGCCTGCCATCCGTCGCGCTGGCACAGGAAAGCCGTTCCATCGGTGCCGATCCGCAATTGCCGGCGCCGTTTGCCACGCCATCGGTGAAAAACACGCCCGACACAACGCCGTTCCATGAAGGGGCGGAACTGTGGACGGCACCGGGGCTGGCGGTGAACCGTTTTGCGGAGGGGCTGGATTCACCGCGTAATGCCATTGTCCTGCCCAATGGCGATGTGCTGGTCGCGGAGGCCAAGACGGAGCGCAAGAACGAAGACCCGAGCTTCGTGGATAAGGGGGCCAACTGTATCCTGTTGTTGCGCGACAATGATGGGGATGGCCGCGCGGACGAGCGCCATGTGCTGATCGGCGCGTTGCAGCAGCCCTATGGCATGGCGCTTATCGGTGACCGGCTTTATATCGCGAACGCCAATGGCGTCTTCTGGACGCCTTACCAGCAGGGCCGGTCCACGATCCCGGATGATGCGCCGCGCACCTGGATCACGCGGTTTGACCCGACCGGGTACAATAATCACTGGACCCGCAACCTGCTGGCCAGCCGGGATGGCCGTACCCTCTATATCGCGGTCGGTTCGGCCAGTAATGCCGGTGAATATGGCATGGCCAAGGAGGAGCGGAGGGCCGCGATCCTGGCCATTGATCTTGCCACCGGCAACGAGCGTGTCTTTGCCGGCGGGCTGCGCAATCCGGTCGGGATGGATATCGAACCGGTCACAGGCCAGCTCTGGACATCGGTCAACGAGCGCGATGAACTGGGTGATGATCTTGTTCCTGACTATATCACCTCGGTTGCCGATGGCGGCTTTTACGGCTGGCCCTACAGCTATTGGGGCAAGCACCCGGACCCGCGTCTGAAGGGGCAGCGGCCTGATCTGGTTGCGAAATCGATCACACCCGATTTTGCCGTGGGCGCACATGCCTCGGCGCTTGGCATTGCCTTCGGCGCGTCAAGCTCCCTGCCGGCCCGGTACCGCTCCGGCGCCTTCGTGGCGCGGCACGGTTCCTGGAACCGGTCCGAACTTCTGGGCTATGACGTGGTGTTCGTGCCCTTTGCCGGTGGCAAGGCCGTGGGGCCGCTGGAGAAGGTTCTGACAGGTTTCACCGATCAATCGGGCCATGTCCATGGCCGTCCCCGGTCATTGGCGGTGGCCAGGGATGGTGCCTTGCTGATCGTTGATGACAAGGGCGGCACGATCTGGCGCCTTTCGGCGGCCAGATGACCTCCCCGTCTACCCTTCCCAGCCGATGCTGACCCGCACGGTGCGCGGGCGGACGGGGGTTGCCTGCGGGCCCGCGCCAAGGGTGAACGGGTTGCCATAGGCGAACTGGTTGGCGTCGCTGTCGAGGATATTGTCCAAGGCAACGCCAAGCGACCAGCCCCCGGTCGCGTGCAGCGTCACCCGCCCGCCCAGCAGATCGACCGGACCCTGACTGATCCCGTCGGTGAAGGTCAGGTGGGTGCGGCCCGTGTGGCTATAGTCCAGGGCCGCCAGCAGGTTCACGCCCTCCGTGACCTGTCCGCGCCAGGACAGGCTGGCGCTGCCGCTGAGGCGTGAGGCACCGGGCAACCCGCCATCCGCGCTGCCGGTAAAGTCACGGGCGACACGGGTCAGTTCCGGATCGTTTAGGATCAAGGTCGCATCCAGCCGCCAGGGACCCAGATGCAGGCGGGGCGTCACCTCAATCCCCGTATTGCTGCCGTCCCCGGCATTGGTGGTGACGGTCAGACCATCGGCCCGCAACTGGTCGGTCTGGATATTGCGCCAGCGCGCATGGAAGATGGCCGCGTCCAGCATCAGCCGCCCCTGCCACAGCGACAGCTTCGTTCCCAGCTCATAGTTCCACAGCTCATCGGTCTGGAACCGTGCGGTACGATAATCGTCACCCGTGACCGGTCCGGCTTCTTCGATATTGATACCGCCGGGGCGATAGCCCTCCGTCATCTGGGCATAGAAAGAGGTATCTTCCCAGGCCTGCCATGAAAGGGCCAGCTTGGGCGTATAATCCGTCTCCCGCGTATAGCCCTCGGCCCTGGCTACCGATGGCACAGGCGCGCGGGCCGTTGCCTCCACCTCCTGCGCCACATGGAACAGGCGGCCACCGGCGGTCAGGGTCCAGTCGGGCTGGAACCGCCAGGACAGCTCCCCAAACAAGGCCGCCTCCTTCACCTCATCCACCCGGTCACGCCGCCACAGATCGGTGCCGGTCTCTGCCGCCGGGTTCAGGCGGCGGCTGGAATTGGCGGTCTGGCGCGACAGGTACAGGCCGGAAAGCCAGTTGAGGCCATTGTCGCCGTCATCCTTGCTGGTCAGCCGCGTTTCATGGGTCCACAGGCGGGATAATTGTGCCTCATGGAACAGTGCGGGTCGGGCCGGCAGTCCGGCCAGCCCCGGCACGGCAGTGCTGGCATCATAGAAACTATCGATCTCATGCCGGACAAAGGCAGTGGTGCTGTGCAGGTCGGCGAAGGATAGGCTACCCGTCAGGGTGACATGCGCCTCGTCGAAATCATTATCGTGCGGTTCGGCCAGTTGCGCCGCGCGGGTACAGCAACCGCGCCGTCCCTGGATATAATGGCTGTCTTCCGTGTCGATCAGCTGATAGGTGCCGCCCAGTTCCAGGCGCCAGTCATCGCTGGGCACGAAGGCGACCAGCAGGCGCCCACCCTGCGTATCTGTGCGGTCGATGTTGCGCCGTCCGCCAGCCGCATCGATCACCCCGCCCTCCCGGTCGGCATAAAGCGCCAGCCTGACCGCCAGCCGGTCGGTCAGCAGCGGCTGGTTCAACACCGCCTCCACCCCGCCGCCCGGCGCACCGTCGCGGGTCAGGCTACCGGAAAGCCGCGCCTGTGCCGACCGTTCCGACAGGTCGGGCGGGGCCGGCACGATGCGCAGGATGCCGCCGATGGACCCGCCGCCATAAAGCGTCCCTTGCGGCCCGCGCAGCACCTCCACCCGGTCCAGATCGATCAGGTGCAGGTGGGGATCGGGCGCGTTGTAATTGACCTTGGCATTGTCCAGATACAGGCCGACCGTGGCCTGGGTCTGGCCGGTAAAGGCACTGTCCGACAGGCCCCGGATGGCCAGCTTGTTCCGCCCCGGCCCCAGATGCGTGCTGCCCACCCCACCCAGCAGAGGCAGTGCGGCGTCGGGGTTTGTGCTGCCAAGACGGGCCAGATCGGCAGCGGTCAGCCATCCCACGGCAACCGGCAGATCGGCGGGGGAGGCCCCGCGCTTCGTCGCCGTCACGATGATGGGTTCTATTGGTGCCGCCTGCCCCTGATCCGCCGCTGACCGCAGCCGGGGTGCGGCCAGCGGCTCCAGCCGGTACGTGTCCGGCCCGACCTTGCGGAAGCCAAGCCCCGTCCCGGTCAGCAGCTTTGTCAGCGCCTGTTCGGGTGTCAGCGGGCCGCTGGCACCGGGGCTGTGCCGGCCCGTCAATATCTGGTCCCCGCCGATGGAGATGCCCGTCTGTCGCGACAGATCGGACAGGGCGGCACCCAGGGGGCCGGCAGGCACGGCGATCCCCTGTTCAGCGGCCAGTACCGGCAGGGCCGTCAGCAACAGGACCAGGGCGGAGAGGGGGAAAAGACGCAAAGCGGGAACCGTCAGGGGCGTTTCGACAGCACGAAGCTATCACCCTGACGCGCCACGGCAATGGGCAGCAACCCCTGCAGATTATTCAGCAGCGTTGCCTGATCAGCGTCCAGCCGCAGCACGCCCGAGAAATGCAGGCCCGCCGCCGCCCCTTCTGCCCGCATGGGCAGCGGGTAATGGCGTGACAGTTCCGCCAGGACCTGGGGCAGGGGGGCATTGTCGAAGGACAGGCGGCCCTGCGTCCAGGCGGTGACGGCCTGTGAATCCACCGCCGTGACCGGACCGGCTGTCTGGCCGTGAAGGGCGCTGATCTGCTGTCCCGGTGTCAGACGCTGTTTGGCGGTTCCATCGGCATTGCCGACATCGACCAGACCGCGCGTAACCGTGACGGTCACGCCCATATCCAGGTTGCGCACATTGAAGGCGGTGCCGACCACGGTCACCAGCCTTTCACCCGCCGCCACGGTAAAGGGACGCGACGGGTCCTTGGCGACATCGAACAGCGCCTCACCCTTTTCCAGTACGACGGAGCGGCGGTCATCCAGCATGGCGACCGACAGGCGGGTCCCGCTGTTCAGGATGATGCTGGACCCATCGGCCAGTTTGGCCGTCTGGCGCTGACCGGGGGCGGTTTCGAAAATCTGCGGCGCGGGGGTGACGGCATACTGGCTGGTCAGGGTGACCGCCAGGGCGGCTGCGGCCACGGCGGCACCCCCCAGGAACCAGCGACGGGACAGATTGGCCGGTGCCGGCATCGGGGCCGCCTTGCGCCGGCTGGCCAGATCGATGATGGCCGCCGGCTGTTCCGCCGCCGGCATCGCGTCCAGCTGCCGCCACAGCCCCTCCACCTTGTCATAGGCGATGCGGTGGGCCGGATCGGCTTCCAGCCATTCGGTGAATTCCAGCCACACCGCCTGATCGGCAACGCCCTGCAAACGGGCGTGCCAGTCCGCCGCCTGTTCCAGGCGGGGATCAAGGGGTGCTTCGGGGGGGCGGTTCACCATGTTGGCTGCTTCTGGTTCGGGCTTTGTCCTGTTGACGTCACGGAAGGGGCGGTACCCCACCCCCTCTCATGAATTATTTTTCATTCAAGACGGCGCCCCAGCCTTTTCAATAGGTTCTTCATGGCGGCGGCCATGTGTTTTTCCACGGCACTGCGGGAAATGCCCAGGCTGGCGGCGATCTCCGCATGCGGGCGGCCTTGCAGCTTGTGCATTTCGAAGACGCGCTTGCCCTGCGGCGGAAGGGCGTCGATGGCATCGCGCAGCAGGCGCAGCTCCTGTCGCCCGCCCACCACGTCTTCCGCCGTCGGGGTCTCTGCGATGGGTTCGGGTCCGTCGACCAGGGCATTGGCCGACAGCCATTCGCCATCGCGTGCGGCGGCGCGCGATCCGCTGCGCTGCCGGTCGAAGGCGAGGTTCATGGCCATGCGGTTCAGGAAGGCGGGCACATTCTCCACCCCCTCGCCCCCATCGGGCAGGGTGGCCAGCCGCTCATACATTTCCTGCACAATATCTTCCGCCTCCGCCGCACTGCCCGTGCGCGCCGTCAGAAGCCGCAGCAGAAAGGCGCGGTGTTCCAGATAGGCGGTGATCAGGGGCGGGGGCGGGGCGATGACGGGACCTGGGATCGGCGGGAAGCTGCTTTCCGATATAGACCCGGACCCACGCCCGATCAATGCAACAGGTGGGCGGCAGGTAGTTTTCGCCACAGCCTCAAATTTTTTTCAGTTCGCACCTGCGGTCCGCTGCGGGCGGTGCCGTCATGCAGTTGAAGGCCGCTGAAACCGGCCGATCCAACCGGCGGAGTGACGCCTGTGATTGAAATGCTGATGCGCGATGAGGAGGGGGTGCGGGGCAGCCTGCGGTTCGATGCCGAACGGCTGGGAACCCTGACACGCTGCCGCCCGGCTGTTGTGGCCATCACCCACCATTTCGCCCCGGAACGGCGGCGGGTGGAGGCGATGATCCGCAACACCTATGCGCAGACCTATGGCGGTGACATCACCATCACCCATCCGATGCTGATGAGCCTGCGCGACGCCGACGACCGTATCCTGGCAGGTGTCGGCTTCCGTCCGGCGGGCACCGGCCCCCTTTTCCTGGAAACCTATCTGGACCAGCCGGTCGAAACCCTGATCCCCGGTCAGCCGCAGCGCGGCCAGGTGGTGGAGATCGGCAATCTGGCCGCCGCAGAGGCCGGGGCGTCCTACCTGCTGTTCATGGCGCTGGCCGCCTATCTGCATGGGCAGGGATATGAAAAGGCCGTCGTCACCGCCACCCGCCCGCTGCGCCGCCTGTTCCGCCAGATCGGCTTCGATCCTGTCGAACTGGGCCGTGCCACGCCTGACCGTGTCGGCCCTGCCGCCGCCGCCTGGGGCAGCTATTACGCCAACGACCCGCGCGTGGTCTGCGGCAATGTCGCGTTTGGCGCTGAAAGCCTGGACCGTTTTCTGGCCGGCGATGCGCGGCAGGCGCTGCCTTCCTTCCCCACCTTTCCCCGTCTGCATCCCGCCGTTTCGGCGCCCGAGGTGATTGCATGAGCCGCATTCTTTCTGCCATCCGCATGCAGGACCCGGCAAAGCCCGCCATCAATGACTGGTCCTATGGCAGCCTGTTGGGCGCCATCGACCGGCTGGCCGCCGACCTGTGTGAAAATATCGGCCTGGACCGCCGGCCCGTCGCGGTGGAGGCGGCCAATTCCGCCGCCTGGGCCGTTCTGGACCTTGCCCTGCTGGAACTGGGTCTGGTCAGCCTGCCCTTGCCAGGTTTTTTCACGCCGGATCAGCGCAGCCACGCCCTGGCCGATGCCGGTGCCGGCTGGCTGATCACCGACAGCCCGCAGCAAGGTGGGCAGGCGCTCAGTGTGGGTACGCAAACGCTCTATATTCATCGCCTGGACCATGCGCCCGTGCTGCTGCCGGCGGGTACAGCCAAGATCACCTACACATCCGGCACGACCGGGACGCCCAAGGGTGTCTGTCTTTCGGCTGCCGGTCTGGAAAAGGTGGCGACCTCCCTGGTGCAGGTGATCGGTGCCGATTATGCGGGCCGCCACGTTGCGATCCTGCCCCTGCCGGTCCTGCTGGAAAATGTCGCGGGCCTGTACAGCACGCTGCTGGCCGGCGGCCATTATCTGGCCGCCTCGCCGGCGGAACTGGGGCTGGCGCAGCCTTTCCAGCCGGACTTTGGCCGGCTTCTGGCCGCCCTGTCGGTTGTTCGTGCCAGCAGCGTCATTTTGGTGCCGGAACTGCTGCGCGGTCTGATGGCCGCGATGGCACAAAGTGGCCGTACGCTTCCTGATCTGCGGCTGGTGGCCGTCGGTGGGGCGCGGGTGGCACCGGCCCTGCTGGCGCAGGCCGCGATGCTGGGCCTGCCGGTCTACCAGGGCTATGGCCTGTCGGAATGCGGATCGGTGGTGGCGCTGAACACCCCTGATGCAAACCGGGTGGGGACAGTGGGCCGCGTGCTGCCGCATCTGAACCTGGCGATCGACCCGGACACACGGGAGGTCAGCCTCAATAACCATGCGTTCCTTGGCTATGTCGGTGGCGACCCCGCCCTTTCCCGCATTGCCACCGCCGATCTGGGTGGCGTTGACGAGGATGGCTTCCTGTCCATCCAGGGCCGGTTGCGCAATGTCATCATCAATGCCTTTGGCCGCAACATCGCGCCAGAATGGGTCGAAGCGGAACTGATGGCGCAGCCGGAAATCCTGCAGGCGGTGCTGTTCGGCGATGCCCAGGCCGACCTGACGGCCCTGATCGTGCCCTCCCGGCTTGGGCAGGACCCGTCCGCCCTGTCGCTGGCCGTGGCGCGGGCCAATGGCGCCCTGCCGCCCTATGCCCGCGTCGCCCGCTGGCACGCTGTTCCCGCCTTCACCCCCCTGAACGGCATGCTGACCCCCAATGGCCGTCCCCGCCGTGATGCCATTGCTGCGGCCCATGCCCCCCTTCTGTCCCGTAATGAGGATGAGACACCCATGCCCCAACCCTTCTTCGACCGTCTGGTGACGGAGACGGAGCCGGCGCGCCTTTCCCTGCTGTCGGTGCCGCAGATCCAGGATGGTCTGACGGGCCGTATCAGCCTGGAAACCTACATCGCCTATCTGACGGAGGCGTATCACCATGTGAAGCACACGGTGCCCCTGATGCGCACCGCCCGTGCCGCCCTGCGTCCCGGTCAGGAATGGCTGATCCCCGCCCTGGATGAATATATCGAGGAGGAGGAGGGGCACGAGGAATGGATCCTGAACGACATCCGCCATGCCGGTGGCAATGCCGAGATGGTGCGCCATGGCACCCCGCGTGCCGCCACCCAGGCCATGGTGGATGAGGCCTACCGCTTCATCCGCGAGGAAAACGCCGCCGGCTTCTTCGGCATGGTCTATGTGCTGGAAGGGACCAGTACTGCCATCGCCACCCATGGGGCCGAAGCGGTGCGCAAATCCCTGAACCTGCCGAAAAGCTGCTTCAGCTATCTGACCAGCCACGGGTCGCTGGATATCCAGCATATGGAATTCTTCCGCACCCTGATGAACCAGGTAAGCGATCCGGCGGATCAGCAGGCAATCATCACCATGGCGAACCGCATCTTCGGCCTGTTCGCCGGCCTGTTCCGCGCCATTCCCCACAGCCGCCACACCGAGGAGGTGCGCCATGTTGCATGAGGAAAGCCTGGAAGGCCGCACCATCCTGGTCACCGGTGGTGCCGGCGGTATCGGGTCACCCCTGGTCAGCCTGCTGCGCAATCGCGGGGCGCAGGTCACGACCCTGGGGCGTGGCGACATGCCGGGGCGCCATATTCGCGCCGACCTGTCGACCCAGGCCGGCATCGCGCATGCTGCCGAACAGGCCCGCCTGCTGGCCCCGCAAATGCTGTTCAACATCGCGGGAAGGCAATATTTCGGCCCCGTGGAGGGGCAGCGTCCGGCGGACCTGCTGGGTGATTATCTGGTGAACCTTGTAGCGCCGGTAACCCTGACCCAGGCGGTGCTGCCCATGATGAAGCAGCGGGGACGCGGCCACATCGTCAATGTCGGTTCCGTCTTCGGCTCCATCAATTTCGCGCATTTCGCGGGCTATTCCAGCGCCAAGGCGGGCCTGAAGGGCTTCAGCCAGGCCCTGCTCCGGGAAGTGCGGGGGACGGGCATCACCGTCTGTCATGTGGCCCCGCGTGCCGTGCGCACCGGCTTCAACGGGCCGCTGGTGCAGCGTTTCGCCGAACTGACCGGCATGGCGCAGGATGAACCCATCCAGGTCGCCCGCCGTATCCTGGCCGCGGCCCAAGCGGGCAAGGCCGAAACGGTGATCGGCTGGCCCGAAGCCTTTTTCACCCGCCTGAACGCCCTTTTCCCCGGTCTGGTCGACCGGGCGCTGGCCGGCAACGATGCCAAGGCCGCCAGCCTTTTCTCGCATCCGACCGCCCCGACGGGCGGCGCCACCATCACGCCCCTTGGAGAGAAAAACCATGCGCGCTGACAAGAAACTGATCCTGGCCACCCTGTTCCTGCTGCTGGCCGGTTCGGCCCTGGCCTCCACCGATCCCGCCATGGACGCCAAGGTCGCGGAACTTCAGGCCGGCTGGGCCCATGTGAAATATGAGGTGAAGGGGGAGGATGCGCAGCTTTCCGGCATGGAGTCCCTTGCCGGTCAGGCCAAGACCGTCACCGCCGCCTATCCCGGCAAGGCCGAGCCCCTGATCTGGGAAGCCATCATCCTGTCGTCGGAGGCGGGGATCAAGGGCGGCATGGGCGCGCTGTCGCTGGTCAAGGAGGCGAAGGCCAAGCTTGAAACCGCCGAACAGATCGATCCCACGGCCCTGGACGGGTCCGTCAATACCTCGCTGGGCAGCCTTTACTATCAGGTGCCGGGCTTCCCCATCGGCTTTGGCAGCGATAAGAAGGCCAAGGTCTATCTGGAAAAGGCGCTGGCCCTGAACCCGGACGGTATCGATCCCAACTATTTCTACGGCGATTTCCTGTTCCGGCAGGGGGAATATGCCAAGGCGCGTGACGTTTTGAACCACGCGCTGGCTGCCGCCCCCCGTCCGGGCCGGGAGGTTGCCGATGCCGGTCGCCGGGAGGAAATCAACGCCGTGCTGGCCCAGGTGGAAACCAAGGTCGCCCGGCGCTGACTGATCCCCGGACCGTGGGCAGTGCCGGGTCAGTCAAACAGCTGATCAATCCTGGCGCTGACCCATTTGGGGTCAAACAGCCCTGCCGGATTCTGGAGAACGGAGTCCGGCAGGCCCAGTTGTTCCACAAGATCGTCGCGCACCGCGATCAGGTTGCCGGTGTGACAGACGGGGGTATAGCCCTTTTCCCGGGCAAGATTGGCCGTCGCCTGAAAGCTGGAGCCAGACACACCCTCTCCATGGATCGCCACGACCGGTGTCGGTATGGTGCTGTTGACCTCAACAATCACGATCTTGGGGCGATAGGACAGCAGCGACTTCCAGATGTGATAGTCGCTGCTGTCGATATCGATGCTGAGAACCTCGAACTCTGCCGGAATGGGGGTGCTGGACAGCAGCGCGTCAAGCGTGCGCCCCTCCTCGCTTTCATGGACGAACGCGCTGATCGGATAGAGGGCACCGGGCGGAAACTTCGCGCAGGTTTGCAGAAGGTCCTGGTACTTCGCCTCATCGCCCTCGATATAGACCCCGCGCCATCCCTGACAGGCCAGGGCAAAGCTGTTGCTGAGATGGATGCCGTCCCAAGCCCCGAATTCGCAGAACCAGCCGGACCCGATATTCAACCGCATCAGGATTTCGGCCAGGATACCATCCTCGCCATTCTGGCTGTTGATATTGGCGCGATAGGCAAGCAGGGGTGAGCTTGCCAGGAACAACCTTTCCCTGTCATTCACGATGGACAGCAGACGCCGGGCCTCGTGGCTGTCGGGATGTTGCTTCAACTCCTCCGTGCAGACCAGACGCGCCAGATGAGGATAGCCTTTGCGCAAGGCTGCGGCGGCGATCATGGTCAGCGAGCGGGGTGGGGCGGACATCATGGCTCCATGGTCTGCAATGGCGCCCCTTTGGACGTCCTCTCAAAGCTTTATCAGAATATGCTAAATGCGCGTGGCATTTTCATGCCAGGGTAAGAGGGTTGTTGGATTTCAACCGCTTGCCGCTGACAGATGGAATGAAGCCCCAACAACCCCGTAAAATCATTTCCGGGTCTGCTGCACCGCCACGCCGTCCAACGCCAGGTTCAGCTTCAGAACATTGACCCGCGGCTCTCCCAGCAGGCCCAGCAGGGGCTGTTCGACATGGGCGTCCACCAGTTGCCGGACCATGGCCGGGTCCAGGCCACGCGCGCCGGCAATGCGGGCGACCTGGAAATAGGCGGCGGCGGGGGTGATATGGGGGTCCAGCCCGCTGCCCGAAGCGGTCACCAGATCGACCGGCACCTTGTTTTCAGGTGCCGCCCCCAGCCGTTCGGCATCGTTCTTCACCCGCTCCGTCAGGGCTGCACTGGTGGGACCCAGGTTCGACCCGCTGGACGCACCGGCATCATAGCCATTGCTTCCCGCTGCCGACGGGCGCGGCCAGAAATAACGCTCGCCGGTAAAGGACTGCCCGATCAATTCCGATCCGATCACCCGGTTATCGGCATCGCGTATCAGGCTGCCGCCTGCCTGATAGGGAAACAGGGTTTGGCCGATCCCACTGATCAGCAACGGATATCCCAGGCCGCAGATCAGGGTGAACAGCACCAGCAGGACCAGGGCGGGACGCATTTCCTTCAACATGATTGGACTTCCTTACACAATGCCCAGGGCCGTGACGGCCATGTCGATCAGTTTGATGCCCGCGAACGGCACCACCAGACCGCCGATGCCATAGATCAGCAGGTTTCGGGACAGCTGGCTGGCCGCCGACCGCGCGCGGTAGGTCACGCCCTTCAAGGCCAGCGGGATCAGCGCGATGATGATCAGGGCATTGAAGATGATGGCCGACAGGATGGCCGATTGCGGGGTGGACAGGCCCATGATGTTCAGGCTGCCCAGCACCGGATAGATGCCGGCGAACATGGCCGGGATGATGGCGAAATATTTCGCGACATCATTGGCGATGGAAAAGGTGGTCAGGCTGCCGCGTGTCATCAGCAGCTGTTTGCCGATGGACACGATCTCGATCAGCTTGGTCGGATCGCTGTCCAGATCGACCATGTTCCCGGCCTCGCGCGCGGCCTGGGTACCGGTATTCATGGCGACGCCGACATCCGCCTGGGCCAGGGCCGGGGCATCGTTGGTGCCGTCGCCACACATCGCGACCAGCCGTCCATCGGCCTGTTCCTTGCGGATCAGGTTCAGCTTGTCCTCCGGCGTGGCCTGGGCCAGGAAATCATCCACCCCGGCCTCTGCCGCGATGGCCGCCGCCGTCAGGGGATTGTCGCCCGTGATCATGACGGTACGGATGCCCATGCGGCGCAGTTCGGCGAAACGGTCGCGGATGCCGCCCTTGATGATATCCTTCAGATGCACGATGCCCAGCACCCGGTCGCCGCGCACCACGGCCAGGGGCGTGCCGCCGGCCTTGGCGATGCGTTCGGCCAGGGTATCCAGTTCCGGCATCTTCACCTGTCCCGTGCCGCGCTGTGCCGCGACATGGCGCAGGATGGCGTCCACGGCCCCCTTGCGGATGGCGACACCGGCAATGTCCACCCCGCTCATCCGCGTCTGGGCGGCAAAGGGGACGAAGCGCACCTCCTGATGCGCGATTTCCGGCTGGCGCAGGCCGTATTTCTCCTTGGCCAGGACGACGATGGACCGGCCCTCCGGCGTTTCATCCGACAGGCTGGACAATTGCGCGGCTTCCGCCAGCTCCCGCTCCGTCACGCCCTGCACGGACAGAAATTCGGTGGCATGGCGGTTGCCCAGGGTGATGGTGCCCGTCTTGTCCAGCAGCAGCGTATCGACATCGCCCGCCGCCTCCACCGCGCGGCCCGAGGTTGCCAGCACGTTGAACCGCACCAGACGGTCCATGCCGGCAATGCCGATGGCCGACAGCAAGGCCCCGATGGTGGTGGGGATCAGGGTGACGAACAGGGCCACCAGCACGATCACCGGCACCGACCCCCCGGCATAAAGCGCGAAACCGGGGATGGAGACCACGGCCAGCAGGAAGATCAACGAGAGGCCGACCAGCAGCAGGTTGAGCGCGATCTCGTTCGGCGTCTTCTGCCGCTCCGCCCCCTCGACCAGGGCGATCATCCGGTCCAGGAAGGTGGAGCCCTGGGCCGCCGTGATGCGCACGATGATCTGGTCCGAAAGGACCCGCGTGCCGCCGGTCACGGCGGAACGGTCACCCCCGCTTTCACGGATCACCGGCGCGCTTTCGCCCGTGATGGCGCTTTCATCGACGGTGGCGATGCCCTCCACGATCTCCCCATCGCTGGGGATCAGTTCACCTGCCGTCACAACGACATGGTCACCGACGGCCAGAATGGCGGCGGGCACGGTTTCGGTGCCGCCGGACAGGTCCGTGCCTATCAGGCGGCGGGCCACGGTCTCCGTGCGGGCGCGGCGCAGGCTGGCGGCCTGGGCCTTGCCCCGGCCCTCCGCCACAGCCTCCGCGAAATTGGCGAACAGCACCGTGAACCACAGCCACAGCACGATCTGCAATGAAAAGCCCGTGCTGTCATTGCCCATGGCCAGATCGCGCAGCAGCAGAAAGGTGCTGAGCGTGGCGACCACGGCCACCAGGAACATGACGGGATTGCGCACCAGCACAGCCGGATGCAGCTTGGCATAGCTGGCCTGGATCGCGGGCCACAGGATAGCCCCGTCCAGCACGGAGCTGCGGGCCAGCCGTTTATTGCCATGGCCCGTGACGATATCTGCGTTTCGCATGTTCATTCTCCGGTCGCTCACGGGGTCACGGCGGCGGTCAGCATCAGATGCTCCACCACCGGGCCCAGCGACAGGGCAGGGAAATAGGTCAAGCCGCCGACAATCAGGATCATCGCCACCAGCAGCCCGACAAACAGCGGGCCGGTGGTGGGAAAGGTGCCTGCCGACGGTGGCACGAGTTTCTTGGCAGCCAGTGAGCCGGCAGCGGCCAGCATGGGCACGATGATGAAGAACCGGCCCACGAACATGGCGATGCCAAGGGTGACCGCATACCAGCTGTTGCTGGCCGTCAGCCCCGCAAAGGCGCTGCCATTGTTGGCGGCGGCAGAGGTGTAGGCGTACAGGACCTCCGAGAAACCATGCGGTCCTGCATCCTGAATGCCAGCCAGTCCCGGTGCGATGACCACGGCCACCGCCGTGAATAGCAGGATCATGGCCGGCATGGCCAGGATGGTCAGCACGGTCATCTTAATCTCCCGCGCCTCCAGCTTCTTGCCCACATATTCCGGCGTGCGACCCACCATCAGGCCGGCCACGAACAGGGCGATGATGGCCATCAGCAGCATGCCGTAAAGCCCGGCCCCGACGCCGCCGACAATGATCTCCCCCAGCGCCATGTTGATCATCGGCACCATGCCGCCCAGCGGCATGAAGCTGTCATGCATGGCATTGACGGCGCCGCAGGAGGCGGCGGTGGTGATGACCGCGAACAGGGCGGACATGGCCGTCCCGAACCGCACCTCCTTGCCCTCCATATTGCCCAGCGTCTGATCGACATGGAACCCGGCCAGCAGGGGGTTGCCCCCCGCCTCGGCGCCATAGGCCAGGGTCACGCCGGCGATGAACAGCACGCCCATGGCGGCCAGAATGGCCCAGCCCTGCTTCTCATTGCCGACGGCGCGGCCGAACAAGTTGGTCATGCCGGCACCGATGGCGAAGATCAGCAGCATCTGCACGAAGTTCGACAGGGCCGTGGGGTTTTCAAACGGATGGGCGGAGTTGGCGTTGAAGAAGCCGCCGCCATTGGTGCCCAGCATCTTGATGGCCAGCTGGCTGGCCACCGGCCCCTGGGCGATGGTCTGCTGCGCGCCTTCCACCGTGGTGGCCACGGTATAGGTGTCGAAATTCTGCGGCACCCCCTGCCAGATGAAGAACAGGGCGGCCAGAATGCTGAAGGGTAGCAGCAGGTACAGCGTGGCGCGGGTCATATCGACCCAGAAATTGCCGATGGTCATGGCCGACCGCCGGGCAAAGCCCCGCACCAGGGCCAGTGCCAAGGCGATGCCGGTAGCCGCCGACAGAAAATTCTGCACCGTCAGGCCCACCATCTGGCTGAGATAGCTCATGGTGGTTTCCCCACCATAGGATTGCCAGTTGGTATTGGTGACGAAGCTGATGGCGGTGTTGAAGGCCAGTTCCGGCGTCACCGCCGGCAATCCCTGCGGGTTCAGCGGCAGCAGGTCCTGCATCCGCAGAATGCCGTAGAAAAACAGCATGCCGGCCAGATTGAACAGCAGCATAGACAGGGCATAGGTCAGCCAATGCTGCTCCGTCCGCGCGTCCACGCCGGCCAGTTTGTAAAGCCCCGTTTCAACGGGGGCGAGAACGGGGGAAAGCAGGGTGCGTTCCCCCGCAAAGATGCGCGTCATGAAGCCGCCAAGCGGCCGTGTGACGGCGATGATGACCGCGCAGAACAGCGCGATCTGCATCCAGCCGATCAGGGTCAAATCGGAAACTCCGAAAGCCGGCGGCGCTCAATAGCGCTCAGGCCGGCACAGCACATGGATCAGGTATAGGGCCAGCCCGATGGCGGTGGCGACGCCCAGGATCAAGTCCAGCATCGTCCTACAACACCTCGCAGGCATAGGCATAGCCGACGCCCAGGGCGAACAGCCCCAGCGCCAGCGCGATCATGATGATGTCAGTCATGAAACCCCACATCGATGGGCCGTGCGGGCGCACGGCATCGACCGCATTGAAATTCAAATGCGCGTAAGGGTTCGATGGGGAACGGGGGCTGCGGACATTAAAATCCGTTTATGCCGGAAGCTGCACCAGCTCCAGCAGGCTTCCATCCGGTGCGCGCAGGGTGCCGGACAGGCGGCCGCCATAAACCGCGCCGTCGCGGCGGGCGGGCGGGGTGATCCATTCGCCGCGTACCGCCGACAGGTCGGGATGCGACAGGGTGCAGATGGCGATACCCGGCGGCAACTGCCCGTCATGCCGGGCGCGCGGGGTCGCCGCCGGCGGATACTGGTCCAGCTCCAAAAAGATGTCGCGGTCATCCACCAGGGTGGCGATCCGGTGCCGCTGATCCAGGGGAAGGCCAAAGGCGTTGGCCAGCATCGTATAGGGAATATCCAGCCGTTCCCCCAGGCGCAGGCCGGTGGTTTCCTCAAACCATCTGATGCTGGCTTCCATATCGGAGCAGGCCAGGACCAAAATGAACAGCCTGTCGATCAGGCTTTCGGCACGCGGCAGGTCGAAGGCCGGCAGGTTGCCGTTGATCTGTGTCAGATACACGATTTCCCCGTCCGGCCCCTTCACCTGCATCGGGTGGATGGTCGGCAGCCCGGTATTGAGGCGCGGCGGGCCGATGATCTCGAACGGGCTTTGCAGCATCCGTTCATTCACCGCCATGACATCCTGCACACAGATTTCCAGGGCGGCCCAGCCATGGGTGCGCAGCGGGCGGTAGCTGTCGACGGGATCGCCCGCCACGAAGCGTACGAACACCTCCGTCCCGCTGGCCGGTTGCAGAACCAGATAGGCGCGGTCGGCACTGGCGGGACAGCCCCAGGCGGCGGCAAGCGCGACCGAGAGGCTGCCGCGTTCGACAATGGCGTAATCCAGCCATTGCACATAGCGCGCGGCGCTGGCCTCCGGGTCGGTCACCGTCAGGGTGGCGGCGCGCAGCAGCTTCATTGGGCCAGTTCCTCGGCGATATTCTCGCTGGTGTCATCCAGGGCGGAAATGGTTTCCGCCTCCTGCTGCACCACGCGCAGGACACGGGCCAGGAACTCCTGGTTCCACAGGCCGCGTTCGGCGGCTTCGGCCTTGCTGGGGGCGAAGCTGTCGATCTCCGCCCGGCTCACGATACCCTTGGCCGCCAGCAGCCGTTCCAGCGTGTCCAGGCGCTGGCGGGTCACCACCAACTCGCCGGCCAGCGACATGGCGACCGCCAAGGCGCGTTCCGCCTCCCAGCTTTCCAGGAAGCGCGGGCGCGTGCCCGTGGGTTTGGCCGATGCCCCGGCCAGGGCCTGCTGGATCGACATTACGCAACCTCCTTGCGGGCACCCACAACGTGCCAGGCCGCCTTGCGGCCATAATCCTCGCCCTCGCTTTCGGCGGCGTCGGGGAAGATGGTCTTGTCCACCACGGCGGTCACCCCGCCATGGATCAGGCTTTCACGCGCAAAGCCGGCCTGCACCATCCAGGCATCCAGGTCCGCCTCATGCATCTTCGTCCAGAACGGCTCTGCATTGTAAAAGGCGTCCCAGTCGCGCATTGCCTGTTCGAACAGCGGCATCTGCGGTGAATATTGCGGCTGTTCAACATGCAGGACGATACCGCCCGGCGCCAGCAGACGGTGCGTTTCCTTGAAGATGCGCTGCATGGAGCTGTAGCTGGTTTCATGCAGGAACATCGTGGTCTGCACCCAGTCGAAACTGCCATCGGCAAGCTGCGGCAGGCTTTCGACATTGGCCTGCACGAAGCGGATATTGTCCACATTCAGGCTTTTGGCGCGGGCCAGACCATAACGCAGCATCGGCGCGCCGACATCGACGGCCACCACCTCCGCCTCGGGAAAGCCCTGGGCCAGCGGCAGAACGCTGTGACCCAGGCCGCAACCCAGATCGAGAATGCGCTTCGGCTTGAAGTCCGGCAGGTTTTTCCGGACCCAGGCGACCACCGCCTGACCGCCGCCATCCGACCATTGGCCCAGCATGCCGCCGGTCGTCGCGAACAGGCCGCAATCATAATTGGCGGCATTGGCGACATCGCCGGGGCCATACTCGGTGTGATAGCTGCCGGGCATGCAATGATGGTCGATGGCCGCGATATAGCGGGGCAGGGGCAGCGACGGGTCTAGCGTCAAACGCGGATCGCCATCGGTCAGGGCGGCGGCGCGGGCCGCCAGCTCCTCCCGCTGGCGCAGGGTGACCCAGCGTCCGGCCTGCTGGCGCATCTCCATCGTGTTCCGGCGCAGCGCCGACCAGACCTGCCAATAGGGATCGCGCGCCAGGGCGCGGCGCACCTGCTGCCGGTCCGTGAAGGTCTTGCCCGGTGCCACACGCGTGTCGAACGCCGTCTTCACGCCGGGCAGGACGCGGCTGGCCAGATGCCGGTTCATATGGGCCAGGAAGTTGAAACGCTCGACCTCGTCATGCGTCATCTCTGGGAAGATGCCGTGGCGACCGACCGCGCGGTAATCGGGCGGGCCGTCATAGGCGGCCAGCAGGGCCGCATCGCGATCCCGTTCCGGTTTGCCTGAACCGTCCATATCCTTGCACCCTCCTGCCCTGCGTCGCATGACCGTATCCGGTTGGGGCGAACTGTACGGTCCATGCCGCCCGACCGCTGCATGTCCGATCCCAAATCTCCACCACGTGGATGATAGGGCGTCTGCCCGCCCTGCGGACAATGGGGCCGGGGCCACCTGGACCAACCGTTCCGCCCCACCCCATCATCCAGGTCTGCCAGGATCGGGGGAGGCGTGGATGACCAGGGTAACGCGGCACTTCATTAAGGTTGACGGGCGGCTGGTTCATTACCGGCGCGCGGGGCAGGGGCCGGTCCTGCTGGCCCTGCACCAGTCGCCCCGCGACAGTGCCGAACTGCTGCCCCTGATGCGGGCGATGGCACCTTTTGCTACCGTGATCGCGCCGGACAATCCCGGTTTCGGCCTGTCCGACCCGCTGCCGCCGGGTCCCGCCACGATGGACCGGTTTGCCGGCGCTGTCGATCGTCTGATGGACGCGCTGGGCCTGATCCGGGCCGCGTTCTATGGCCTTCACACCGGTGCCTGCATCGCCAGCCGCTTCGCCGCCCTATATCCGCAGCGCGTCTCCGGCCTTGTCGTTGATGGCTTCATGTTCATGGAGGAGACGGAAAGGGCGGATATGCTGGCCCATTATCTGCCGGCCTTTCATCCGCAATGGGATGGCGGGCATCTGGCCTGGGCCTGGCATCGCATCCGCGATCAGGGCATCTTCTTCCCCTGGTATCGGCGCGACCCGTCGGCCCGGCTGGCCCGGCCAAAGCCTGACCTGACCCGCATCCATGATCAGATCATGGAATTCCTGCGGGCCGGCGACAGCTACCGCACCGGGTATGAGGCGGCCTTGTCGTATCGCCCGGCGGCGGACATGGTGGCCCTGACGGTTCCCACATTGCTGTTCGCGGCACAGGATGATCCGTTGTGCCGCTACATGGCAAAGCTGCCGCCGCTGCCGGACGGTGTCACGGCGGGGACGGCACCCAACCGCACCGCCGCCTGGGATGTCATCACCGGTTTCCTGCGGGGGCACCTGCCCGCCGAACCGGCACCCCCGCCGCCTGACTTTCCGGCGCGGGGCGTGACGGATGGCATCGCCTGGTTGGCGGGTGGGCAGGGGGCGCCCTGTCTGCGCCTGCATGATCTGGGTGGGGCGGGCGGTCTTCTGCCCCCGCCGTCCGCCGGTGCGTGGCTTGCCCCCGACCTGCCCGGCATGGGCGATAGTGAGGCGGTGGCCGATCCCGGCGATCTTGCCGCCATGGCCGATGCCATCGCCGGCCTGCTGACCACACGCGGCTGGACAGGGGGAGAGGTGGAGGGCTGGGGCTATGGCGCGGCTGTCGCGTCTCTGCTGGCGAGGCGGCATCCGGGACTGGTCACTGGCCTGACCCTGCATTCCGGCATCGCCGAACCGCCCCTGGATCTGCGCCCCGTGGAAGGCGGCGGACACCTGCTGGCGGCGTGGCAGCAGGCGCGCGACAGCCACCTTTTCACCCCCGGCAACGGTGTGCTGCCGGGGCCGGAGCGGTTGCAGGCGGAGAGCTGGTACTGGCTGAAAGCGGCACCGGTTCTGGACCAAGCCTGGAAGGCGCTGGGGGCGGTTGGTTGGTAGTGTATTTGGTGCCCGGAAACGGTGCCCGGCATTATCTAAGTGTTTTCGCGTATCATCTGTGGATTGTCACAGGGTGGGTGGCGTTTTGGCCCTCAGCCTACCAACATCACGCTCACGCGAAAGTAACCTTAGACACCCAAACCGTTGCGCCACAACTCGGATTGGCGTGCCCGACACAGCCTCAATCACTCGATCCCGAAAATCATGTGAATGGGACTTTCCTTGCGTCCAGTCAGCAGATCTATCCAGTGCCATCCAGTGACCGTGAATTACAATTTAAGTTTAACAGGGTGCGGAAAAACCATGCGGCGCATCCGTTCCGCCGCATCGCCAATGGCCTGTCCCGCGACATCCAGTACGCCGCCAAAGGATAGGAAACCGTGAAACGTACCGGGGTAGGTCAGGTGCTCCGCCGCGACGCCGGCATCGCGCAGGCGCGATGCGTAGAGTGCCGCCTCATCATGCAGTGGATCATATCCGCCCGTCAGCAGCAGGGCCGGCGGCAAGCCGCGAAGATCGGGTGACAGCAGGGGCGATACAGCCGGCAGGAAGGCCAGACCCGGATCGGTCAGGTAATTGCCCTTGGCCCAGGCAATGCCGTCCCGCGACAGGAAGTACTCGCCATTGCCCTTGGTCTGCCGAGAGGTGAGGCGTGGATCACCATCGGCCAGGGTCAGCACGGGGTAGAACAGTACCTGACCCCTGGGCCGCCGTTCCGTTGGGCACAGCAGCTGACAGACGGCGGCGGCCAGGGTGCCGCCGGCACTGTCGCCGCCGATCAGCAGCCGGGCCGGGTCCCCGCCATGATCCCCGATCCGGGACAGCGCCCAGCGGGTGCTGTTCAGCGCATCGTCCAACGGGGCGGGAAACGGGTTCTCCGGTGCTAGACGGTAACCCACACTGGCCACGATGAACCCGCTCTTTGCCGCCAGATGCGACAGTGGCGCGTCATAGCAGGCAAGGCCACCCATGGACCAGCCGCCGCCATGGAAGAACAGCAGCACCGGTGCCGGTCCCCGGACCGACTGCGGACGGTAGATCCGCAGCGGCAGGGGATGATCGGCCAGGGGCACCCCCTCCATCCGGATGGAGACATCATCCGCCACCGGCCCGCCCAGTTGACTGAACAGCAGGTCGTAGTCGCGCCGGGCGGTCGCCATGTCGATATCATCGATGGCGGTGCCGCCCGCCTGTCGGAAGCTTTCAAGAAGGTTGAGGGACTGCGGGTCCAGCGTCACGATCGGCCACTCCCCGTCAGTAGCGGTATTTCAGGCCCAGCGACCAGGTACGCGGCGCGCCGTAATAGGCGAGCTGGTAACCCAGGCTGTCCGACAGGTCGAAACCGTGGCTGACATAGCGCTTGTCGGTGATGTTGCGGATGCCGAATGTGCCGGTCCAATGCTCGTCCGCCGTCTGGAACGCCACCTGAGCGTTCAGCAGGGCATAGCCGGACTGGGCCAGCACTTCGCTGCTGCTGACGGTGGGATAGGTCTTGGAGCGGTAGGAGAGGTCACCATCCACGATCACCCGGCCGGCATCGCCCACTTCCCGCTGCCAGTTGGCGGCAAGGCGGAAGCTCCATTCCGGGGAATTCACGGGGGTGCGCAGGTGGGAAATGTCGGCCCCGCCCGGCCCCTTATATTCATCATACTGCGCGTCCAGCCAGGCGGCGGTGGCGGACAGGGTCAGGTCCTGCGTGGCCCGCGCCGTCATTTCCAGCTCCAGCCCCTTGGTCGTGGCGGCGCCGGCATTGGTGAACAGGGCCGCGAAGCCGCCCGTGCTGTCGGCCACGAAGCTGGAAAGCTGCAAATCCTTGTAGTCGTTATAGAAACCGGCAAGGTTCAGGGTCATCCGGCGATCCAGCAGGCTGGATTTCAGGCCGACCTCATAGGACCACATGGTCTCCGGATCATAGGCAACCGCCTGGGCCGGGTTGTTGGACCGGCCATCGAAGCCACCGCTTTTGAACCCGCGCGCCGCACTGGCATAAGCCATGACATCGTCGCTGAGTTTGTAATCCAGCCCCAGCTTGGGCGACAGCGATGACCAGTTGTCGCCCGTCTTCACATCGGTAATCCGCAGGCCGGTGCCCAGCGGCGGTGGGACGGGAGCAGTGGCCGCGAAGAATTCCTGAATCCGGTCGAAATCCTTCTTCTCATAGGTGTAACGAAGGCCGGCGGTCAGCGACAGGGCATCGGTGACGTGATAGCTGCCCTGGCCATAGGCGGCGTAGGAACGGTTGGTCTGATCGTTCAGGGAGTTGGTGACGAGGCTGATGACGGGGCCGGCAAGGCCGCTTTCCGTCTCGTCATGCTCGCGGAAATAATAGAGGCCGAAGACGCCATCGAACCGGTCACTCTTCACATTGGCCTGGAATTCCTGGCTGAACTGCTTCTGCGCCTCGTCCACGAAGACGCCGAAGATGGCGGCACCCGTGGCATCCAGGTCCAGATGCGTTTTGTAATCCATGGTCCGGTAGGCGGTGATGGATTTCAGGCTGACGGTATCGCTGGCGTCCCAGCTGATATGGGCGGCGACACCGCGCACCGACAGCTTGTTCAGGCCGTTGAAATCAGCATCGACCTTGAACGGGTCGGCATTGGGCGGGGTCCCGAACACGGCGGTGGCGCGGGCCGGGGCGCGTGAGGTATCGGGACGGTCGTCGGACCCGTCGGCGGAAAGGGACAGGGTCAAGCGGTCATTGGGCGTAGCCTTCAGGCCCAGGCGCCAGGCGAAGGTTTCCTGATCGCCATCATCCTTGCCGCTCACGGAGTTCTTGGCATAGCCGTCGCGCGACAGGTAGGCGATGGCGGCACTGCCGGCCAGTTTTTCCGGGATCAGGGGACCACGGACCGACGCCTTCACATCGCGGCGGTCATAATCGCCAAACGTGGCCTCCAGGCTGGCGGCGGTGCGGTCGTCGGGCTGTTTGGAGACGAATTTGACAGCGCCGCCGATGGTGTTGCGGCCATAAAGCGTGCCCTGGGGACCGCGCAGCACCTCCACCCGTTCCGTATCGAACACATCCAGGAAGGCGCCCTGGGCGCGGCCCAGATAGACATCGTCCAGATAGATGCCGACACCGGGATCGGCAAAGGCTAGGCTGTCGATCTGTCCCACGCCGCGGATATAGACGACGGCGTTCGACGCATCGCCCTCATGCAGGGTCAGGTTGGGCACGGCGGCCTGCAGGTCGCCCAGGTCGGACGCGCCCAGCCGGTCCAGCGCATCCGCCGACAGGGCCGTGACGGCAACGGGTGCATCCTGCAGCCGCTCCGCCGACCGCCGGGCCGTCACCACAATCTCTTCCAGGGCCAGCGTATCGCCCTGGCCCGTCTCCTGTGCCCAAACGGGCAGCACCGCGATACCGGTCAGCAGCCCCGCCATATAGGTGGCATTCCACGCGCTTGTCTTGGCCATGTTTCCTGTCCCCATCCACGCGGCGGTCAGATGCCGCCGTTGAGGCCAGCATGGCCCGTGCCGGGGACAGGATATAGCGAAGAGACAGCGGACAAGATTGCCGCAGATTTTGCGGGTATCTGGCGGCAACCTATCCCAGGCTGGCGCGATAGGCCCGCCAGCCACCGAAAGGGGTGATGTCGGTGGCACCGGCTAGGGCGTGACTTTCGCACAGGAAACAGGTGACCTGACGGCCATCATCCAGCGTCACCTTGCCCACGCCCAGCGGGGCGGGGATGCGGGCGACGAACTGGCCGAAGGCGGCGGGGGGTAAGGCCCATTCCTCTGCCACGATCCCCGGCCCCGTGAAGCCGGGCTCACGCACCAAACCGGGCTTGGGCGGTACGGTCCCGGCCAGGGCATAGAAGCGGTAATCGGGGGCGGTGCGCACATCGGCCAGCTTGATCCCGCCGACGCTGGTCAGCTCCTGGTTCAGCGGCATGCCCGACAGATGGGCACCGACCACCACGATAGGCAGCCAGTCGGCGGGTGTGGTGGGCATGATCTCTCCCTTGCCATGCAGGCGGCTGGCCAGCAAGGCCAGACCATTATCGGTGAAGGCAGGCCCGACCAGCGTAACGCCAAAGGGCAGGCCATTGGGGCGGCACCCGGCGGGCACGGCTACGGCGGCACAGTCCAGCAGGTTCACAAAATTGGTGTAGCGGCCCAGATGGCTGTTCAGCCGCACGGGATCGGCCAGCATGTCCGCGACCGTGTAGATGGTGGGCGTGGTGGGCAGCAGCAGCAGATCAACATCGCACCACAGGCGGGCAATTTCCTGAGTGTAGAAGGCCAGGGAATATTGGCCGACAAAGGCCTCCACCGCTGTCTTGCCCTCCGCCCCGGCGATGATGGCGCGCACGGTGGGGTCCATGGCGTCGGCCTGACCCTCAAAAAACTCCTCAATCGCGGCCAGACGTTCGGCCACCCAAGGGCCGCCATAAAGCAGATGCGCACATTCGCGCAGCGGCTTGTAATCAAACGGTACCGCCGTGCCGCCCAGGGACACCAGCCGTTCCACCGATGCGTCGTACAGCGCCTCTGCCGCGTGATCGCCCAAGAACTCCTTCTCCGCCCCCGTCAGCACGCCAAAGCGGAAGCCGGACAGGCGCAGGGGCCGGGTCTGGGGTGGCCGTGAGAAGGGGTCGGCGGCATCAAACCCTTCCGCCACACGGCGGACGAGGTCACCATCGGCCACATCATGGGCCAGTACCGTGATGCAATCCTGTGAGCGGCAGGCGGGCACGAGGCCAGAGGTGGACAGCAGACCCTTGCTGGGCTTGATCCCCACCAAATCGTTAAAGGCAGCGGGCACCCGGCCCGATCCCGCCGTGTCGGTGCCAAGGGCAAAGGCCACCTGCCCGCGCGCCACCACCACCGCCGACCCGGAACTGGACCCGCCAGAGATATAGTCGCTGTTGAACACACAGCGCGGGGCGCCATAGGGGCTGCGCGTGCCGTTCAGCCCTGTGGCGAACTGATCCAGGTTGGTCTTGCCCACCAGGATCGCCCCGGCGGCGCGCAGTTTGGCCACCACCGTGCTGTCGGATGCGGGCGTGAAGGCAAAGGCGGGGCAGGCGGCGGTGGTGGGGATGCCGCCCGCGTCGATATTATCCTTGGCGGCAAAGGGGATGCCCCAGAGCGGCTTTGCCGGGTCATAGCCACCCGCCGCCAGCGCCGCTGCCTCGGCACGAAGCTGTTCGGCGGGAACCAGGGATATCCAGGCGGCAGGATCAGGGTTGGCGGCCAGACGCGCCAACACCGCCTCAATCACCGCGACCGGGTTGCTGGCCCCGCTGCGATAAAGCTCGGTCAGGGCCTGGATGGTCAGTTTTTCGGGCAGCATCAGACGATATCCTCCAGAATGGCGACGGTCTGTCCGGCATTGACGGTGCGGCCCGGCTTCGCGGTGATCTCCCGCACCCGGCCCGCACTGGCGGCCTTGACCTCCATCTCCATCTTCATGCTTTCCAGGATCAGGATGGTGTCACCGGCGGCCACCACCTGGCCCGGCTCCACCATCACCTTCCAGACATTGCCTGTTACACCTGTTTCGACACCGGAACAACCATCGGGCAGGCTGGTATTGTCGGTCACCGGGCCGCCATCGTCGCTGACGAAACTGTCCAGGCCACGGGCCTTCCAATCTTCCCGCTCGGCCTCAAACGCCGCCTGCTGGCGGGTTTTGAAGGCATCAATGCCGGCAGCATTCTCGGCCTGGAAACGCAGGTGTTCGGCATAGTCCAGCGTTGTTTCCTCTATCCGCACGGGGTAGCGGCCATGGGGGAAAGCCTCACGCGCTTTAGCCAATTCCTGTTCCGTTACGGGAAAGAAACGAATTTGGTCAAAGAAGCGCAGCAGCCAGGGGCTGCCCTGCTGGAAGGGGGAGGTGCTGCGCCAGGAATTCCACACCTGGATGGTGCGGCCAAACAACTGGTATCCGCCCGGCCCCTCCATGCCATAGATGCACATATAGGCCCCGCCGATGCCCACGGCATTTTCCGGGGTCCAGGTGCGGGCGGGATTATATTTGGTGGTCACCAGCCGGTGGCGCGGGTCCAGCGGCGTGGCCACCGGTGCACCCAAATAGACGTCGCCCAGCCCATAGACAAGGTAGGAGGCATCGAAGACGATGCGCTTTACGTCTTCCTGACTGTCCAGCCCATTGATGCGGCGGATGAATTCAATATTGTCCGGGCACCAGGGGGCGTCGGCCCGCACCAGTTCCTGATACTTGGTCATCGCCAGCCGGACCTGTGGATCATTCCACGACAGGGGCAGATGCACGATACGGCTGGGCACCTTGGCCTGCTCAATGCTGCCCAGGCCCGCCTCAATCTCCGCCAGCACAGCCAGCAGCGTGCGGAGCGGCAACGTTCCGCTGTCGTAATGAACCTGGAGGGAGCGGATGCCGGGGGTCAGGTCGATGATGCCGGGCAGGGCACGCTCACGCAAGGCTGTGACCAGCAGATGCACACGCAGCCGCAGGCCCAGGTCCAGCGCCATCGGCCCGTATTCCACCAGCAGATAATCATCCCCCGCCCGGCGATAGACCACAGGCACCGGCCCGTCGATGCGCGCCAGGATGGGGGAGGGGAGGGTGGCATGGGTGATGATGGCGGGGGCCTTGGGTGTCACAGATACCGGCACAAACCGCACCTTGTCGCCGGGCCGCAACTGCCCGACCTTCCACAGATCATCCTTGGCGACGACCACCGGGCAGACGAAACCGCCTAGGCTGGGGCCATCGGGGCCTAAGATGATGGGCATGTCGCCGGTAAAGTCCACAGCACCAATGGCATAGGCATTGTCATGGATGTTGGACGGGTGCAGCCCCGCCTCCCCGCCATCGGCGCGGGCCCAGGCCGGGCGCGGGCCGATCAGGCGCACGCCGGTGCGGGCGGAATTGAAATGCACCTCATAGGTGGCGGCAAACAGGTCGGCGATATCCGCTTCCTGGAAAAAGTCCGGGGCGCCATGTGGCCCGTAATGGACGGACAATTGCCAGTCATTGGACAGAATGGGCAGGGCGGGCGTTTCGGCCACCCCCACCGGCAGCCCGGCCAGGGTCAGCGTGTCACCCGCCTTCAGGCAGCCGGTGGCATGCCCCCCAAAGCGGCCCAGCGCGAAGGTGGCCTTGGAGCCCAGATATGTCGGCGCATCAAAGCCACCGGCCACGGCCAGATAGGTGCGCTGCCCCGCCCCCTGAATACGGCCCAGCGCCAGGGTCTGCCCGGCCTTGACGGTGACCGGTGTGCCATGGGCCACGCCCACACCATCCAGCGTCGCCGCCATCACCGCCCCCGTCAGGGCGATGGTGGCATCGGCATTGAAGCGCAGGGTGGGGCCGGTCAGGGTGCATTCCAGCGCCGCCGTGCCCTCCGCATTACCCAAAAGCCGGTTGGCCAGACGGAAGGATTTATCATCCATCGGCCCCGATGGCGGCACGCCGACATCCCAATAACCCAGCCGCCCCGGCCAATCCTGGATGGAGGTCTGGGCACCGGGGGCCAGCACCTCAATCGTCGCCGGGGTGAAGGCGAAATCCTTCAGCACCGATGTGGCGACTTTCCCCTGTCGGAACACATCCGACCCGATGATGGCAGCCAGATAGGACAGGTTGGTTTCAATCCCGGCCACGCGGCTGGCGGCCAGGGCGGCTGACAGCTTGTCGATGGCGGCATCACGGCTGTCGGCATGCACGATCAGCTTGGCCAGCATCGGGTCGTAATTGGCCGTGACCTCCGTGCCGGTCGCCACCCAGCCATCGACACGGATATCGGTGGGGAAGGTCACATCGGTCAACAGGCCGGTAGAGGGGCGGAAATCGGCGGCGGCATTTTCGGCATAAAGCCGGACCTCAATCGCGGCCCCCTGCGGGATCAGGCTTTCCTGCGGGGGCAGGGTGAAATCACATGCTGCCTGCCGCACCATCCATTCCACCAGATCGACGCCGAACACGGCCTCTGTCACCGGATGTTCGACCTGCAACCGCGTATTCACCTCCAGGAAATAGACCTGGGCGCGGGCCACATCATAGATGAACTCCACCGTGCCCGCGGACGCGTACTTGACCGATTGGCCCAGGGCGATGGCGGCATCGCGCAGGTGCAGGCGCACCGCATCGGGCAGGCTGGGGGCGGGCGTTTCTTCCACCACCTTCTGGTTACGGCGTTGCAGGGAGCAGTCGCGCTCCCCCAGTGCCACGACCCCGCCCTTGCCATCGCCGAAAATCTGCACCTCGACATGCCGCGCCTCGGCCACGAAGCGTTCCAGATACACCCGCGCATCGCCAAAGCTGCTGGTGGCCATGCGCTGGACGGCGGCGAACTTGGCGGCCAGCTCCTCAGCAGAATGGCAAAGCTGCATACCGATGCCACCACCGCCCGCGGTACTTTTCAGCATGACGGGGAAGCCGATCTCGGCCGCCGCCACCTGCGCCTGTTCCACATCCTCCAGAATGTCGGTGCCGGGCAGCAGCGGCACGCCCGCCGCCTTGGCCAGGGCGCGGGCCGTGTGCTTCAGGCCGAAACCTTGCAGATGTTCCACGCGCGGGCCGATGAAGGTGATGCCCGCCGCGTTCAGCCGTTCCACAAACCGGGCATTTTCCGACAGGAAGCCATAGCCGGGGTGGACCGCCTGCGCCCCCGTCGCCTTGCAGGCGGCGATGACGGCATCAATATCCAGATAGGATTGTTTGGCGGGCGAGGGGCCGATATGCACGGCCTCGTCCGCTGACAGGACCGGCAGGGTGAAACGGTCGGCGTCGGAATAGACGGCGACAGAGGCGATACCCATGCGCCGCAGGGTTTTGACCAGCCGCGCGCAGATCTCGCCACGATTGGCGATCAGGACCTTGGTGAACATCAGATATCCCCTTTGGCGTCAGGCAGCCCAGACCAGCACCCGGATGGGCGTGGGGTCGAAGGCGTTGCAGGGATTGTTCACCTGGGGACAGTTGGAGATGACACACAGCAAATCCTGATGTGCCACCATTTCCACATAATCCCCGCCCGATGACACGCCATCGGCAATGGCCAGCGTACCGTCAGGGTCGATGGGCACATTCATGAAGAAATTGATGTTGGGCACGATATCGCGCTTGCCCATGCCATGGCGCGACACGGCGATCAGGAAGTTTTCCCGACAGGCATGCATGTATTTGGTCTGTTGCCCGAAGCGCACGGTGTTGCTTTCGCAGGAGCACGCCCCGGCGGATGTATCATGGCTGCCGCTGGTATCGGCAATCACGGTGGCCAACGGGTTGCCCCGGTTGGAATATAGCACCGACCCCGGCCCGATATAGGGCGTACCCTGGGCCAGCACCGTATCCTGCGCGCTGTAACGCTCAGTATGGTCGGAAAGGCTATAGAACAGGGTGTCGACGGCCTGACAGCCCTCGCTGTCGATGATGCGGAACACCTGGCCCTTGCGCACGATGCCGGACCAGGGATGTTCCGCCGGGATCACTTCATCGTGGATGGCGGTGCCCAGGTCACGGCTGGACAGGACGGGGGTGAAGCTGCTGTTGGTCATGATAAATCCCTCCCCCGCTTAGGCCGACAGATAGGCGTCGGTATTGACGAAACCGCGTACAGCCTCTGCCGTGGCGGTGCGGCACAGGTCATCCGCTGCGGGTGCGGGGGCCGTGTGGATGGTCAGGTCCACAGGCACAGGTTCCACGCGCGGGGCCAACGGGTGCGGGGTGTTGGAGAGGGCCAGGATCAGGTCCATTTCGGCCCGTAGCGATACGAAATCACCCGGTGTGACGGCGCTGGCATCAAAGGCGAAGGTGCCGTCCGCACTGACGCTGGCGGGCGCGAAGAAGCTGATGCAGGGCGGGATATCCCGCTGCGTCAGCCCATGTTTGCCAGCGGCCAGGATGAAATTGTCCCGCGCGTTGCGGATACCGCTGTCGGGGCCATAGGTGCGGGTGACAGAGGCCGGGGTGGACCCGCCGATCACCGTGTCATGCCGCCCGCAACTATCCTCCACGATCGACAGCAGCACCCGCCCCATGTCGGAGAACAGGACCCGGCCCTTGCGCAGGTCCGCCGTCCACTGGATCTTGATCGTGTCGGCATGGTTGTACCGTTCCGACGGGTCGGCCAGGTTCCAGGCCAGAAGCGACACACCCGGTGTCGCCCCCGGATTGCTGATGCGCAGCACCTGCCCGCGCCGGATCACCCCGGTCCAGTACCAGCCACCGGGCAGGCTCTCGGACAGGATGATGCTGTCGGCGCTGGGCGGGGCTGCATCACGCGGGCTGGGCGGCGGCAGGACCAGCGGCGCATGGCCGGCACCGGCGGATTTCAGTTCCAGGTAGCGGGCGCGATTGGCAGCGATCTGTTCTGGGGTCTGGCGGGGCATGATGCTCCCTCCTCACGCGGCGTCGGCCGGGTCGTCCCGGTCCGGTTGCCCGTCGACAGCGGCCGGGTCGTCCCGGCGGGGCGGATTGGGGTCTGTGCCGAAGCCTGGATTGCCCGCCACCCGGCGGGGCCAGACCTCGATATCGTTGGTGATGCTGGCGCCGTAACGCAACCGTTCTTCGGGCAGGTTGCGGCGGCGGTCAAAGGCGATGACCCGGGTGCCCAGGTGAAAGGCCTCCGACAGATCATGGGTGACCATGACCACGCTCATCGGATGTTCGTGCCACAGTTTGCGCATCAGCTTATGCACATCGCCCCGGATGCCGGGGTCCAGCGCACCAAACGGTTCATCCAGCAGCAGGACCTTGGGCTTGGCAATCAAGGCCTGGGCCAGGGCCAGCCGCTGCTGCATGCCGCCCGACAATTGGGCGGGGTACTTGTCCAGCGCGTGGCTCAGGCCGACCGCGTCTAGCAGGCGGGCGGCCTCATCCTTGGCCTGACGCCGGGCGGCGCCGAACAGGCGGCCCAGCACCCCGCCGCCCTTCAGCTCTGCCCCCAGCAGCACATTGCCCAGCACGGTCAAGTGCGGGAACACGGAATAACGCTGGAACACCACGCCCCGGTCGGGGCCGGGTTCGGGCGAGATGGGAACGCCGTCGATCAGGATTTCGCCCTTGGTCGGGGTTTCCTGGGACAGCAGCATGCGCAGAAAGGTGGTCTTGCCACAGCCGGACGGGCCGACCAGGGCCACAAAGGAACGCGGGGCGATTTCCAGGTTGATCTGTTCCAGAACCACCTGCTCGCCATATTCCTTCCAGACATTGCGAACGGAAATCTGCGTCATGCCCCGGCCCTCGCATCCTCAAACCACGGGAAGGCGCGGCGTTGCAGCACCCGCAAGCCCAGATCCATCAGGAAGCACAGCAAGGTGATCCAGGCGACATAGGGCAGGATCACATCCATGGCCAGATAGCGGCGGACCAGGAAGATGCGGTAGCCAAGGCCGCTTTCACTGGCAATTGCTTCCGCCGAAATCAGGAACAGCCAGGCGGGGCCGAGGTTCAGGCGGATGCTGTCAATCAGGCGTGGCAGGATTTGTGGCAGCACCACGCGGATGGCAATGGTCCAGCTATTGGCCCCCAGCGTCTGCGCCTTGATCAATTGCTGTCGCGGCAGATCATCGATCTTCAGCATCAGATCGCGGATCAGGCACGGCAGCACGCCGACTACGATCAGGGTGATTTTCGATGCCTCCCCCAACCCCACCATGATGAACAGGATGGGCAACACGGCCAGGGGCGGCACCATCGATACCACCGTGACAAACGGGGACAGAGTGGCGCGGACATAGGGCAGCAGACCGGCGGACAACCCAACCAGCAAGCCGCCCGCCGCCGCGATGGCGATGCCCACCGCTAGCCGGGCGAGCGAGGCGCCGGTATCCAGCCACAGCAGCACATCGCCCGTGCGCTTGTCGGCGGTAAAGGCCATGCGGTCGATGGCATCGGCAAAGGCGGTCAAACCCGGCAGCAACTTGTCCGCCGGGTTTTCCGCCAGCCGCACCGCCGACCCCATTGCATAGGCCACCAGCACCGCCATAAAGGGCAGGGCCGCCAGCAGCAGCCAGCTTGTGCGGTCGGGTCGCTTGTTGATCAGGCGCATGGACGGCTCTTTCATTGCTCTGACGGTCGGGGCGCTTTACCCCTCACCCTCCCAAGCCTGTCAAGGCTTGGGAGGGTGAGGGATCAGCCGATTGGCTTGTTCCAACCGTAACCCGATCGCCCGTTACAGCTTCCCGTCTGCCGCCGCCGCCATGTAGGTGTCGGTGAAACGGAGCTTCACGAAGCTCTTGCTGCCATAGGTCACCCCACCCGGAAACTCGATCCCCACGGCTTCCGCCGACGGCGCGCCGTTGCCAAGCAGGCCGTGGTCGAACAAGAAGCCTGCAACCTTCTGCATGGTGGCCTTCGGTTCGGCCCCGCGCACGAAAGCCAGCGCGTCGGCGGGCTTGAAGAACATACGGGTAGCCTTCAACTGTGCGTCATACCCGGCTAGATCGGTGCCGGACGCCTTGCCCATGGCGGTGCGGGCGGCCACACCGGCGGGCGTGTCGGCGGACATCAGGGCCATGGTTTCATACCAGATGCCAGCCAACGCCTTGCCGAAGGCCGGATTGTCCTTCAGCGTGTCGGTATTGGCGACGGTCAGGTCGATGATTTCGCCGGGGATCTGGCTGCTGTCGAACACCTTCTTCGCACCCGGCGTGGCCAGGATTTCGGCGACCAGCGGGTTCCAGGTGACGACCGCCGTCACATCCGCCGTGGACCATGCGGCGACCATGTCAGCGTCAGAGGTGGAAACGACGCTGACATCCTTCTTTTCCGTCAGCTTCACGCTTTCCAGCGCGCGGGTCAGCAGATAATGGCTGACCGAATATTCCACCAGATTGACCTTCTGGCCCTTGATATCGGCCAGCTTATCCTTGCCCTTCAGGATGACGGCGTCATTGCCGTTGGAGAAATCGCCCACGATGACGGCGGTGGTGTCCACGCCACCGGCGGCAGGGATGGACAGGGCGTCCATGTTGGTGACGGTGACGGCGTCAAAGGCACCGGCGGTGTACTGGTTGATGCTTTCAACATAATCGTTGAACTGCACCACCTCGATCTTGATGCCGTATTTGTCGGCCCATTTCTTCACGATGCCCTGATCGGCAGCGTACTGCCACGGCATCCAGCCGACATAGATGGACCAGGCCAGCTTGAATTCCTTCTTCGGCGCCGCATAGGCGGGAAGGGAGAGCAGCGAGGCGGCAACCAGGCCGGCGGTCAATTTTCCAAGGAAGCGGCGCGTCTTCATCATCCAACCCCTGTCGTTCCAAACCGGTTTGGGGGTTGGCGGAGACCGTAAGGGGGCGCCAACCCACCTCGATCTCCCGGGCTTTTGTCCCGCCGTGTACCAGACAGGGCCGGCAACCGGCGGCGTCTGGCGGCAGCTCTCGGACCAGACACCGTGGTTTCCCACGGTCGGAACCCTAGCCACCTTTAATACGCTGTATAGCAGCAAGGTCCGTGCCAGCCGGTGTGGCGCGGATTTGCGGGGGTGCGGGATTTGAGGTGCCACAACGGCAGGCAGTTTGCCTGCATCTGCCGCATAAAATTTGGGCAGGGGCGAATTGATGGAGCGCGAGGTTGACAGGCCGAGCCTGCTTGGGCCATCTGCCTGCCTGTTGCCCGACCTGATGGAGTAGTTTGCCGTGATCGAACGTCTGATCGAACGCACCTTGTACTCGGCCCGCTGGCTGCTGGTGCCGATGTATCTTTGTCTGGCATTGGTGCTGGTCGCGTTCACTGTCCGGTTCGGTGTCGAACTGATCCATCTGTTCGATTACGCCCTGTTCGGCGAGAGCGAGGCCGATCTGATCCTGGCGGCGCTCAGCCTGGTCGATCTGACCCTGGTCGGCAGTCTGGTGGTCATGGTCATGATCAGCGGGTATGAGAATTTCGTGTCGCGCATCGAACTGGACGAGAATGACGAGAAGCTGTCCTGGCTGGGCAAGCTGGATAGCGGCACGCTGAAAGTGAAGGTCGCCGCCTCCATCGTGGCCATTTCATCCATCCACCTGCTGAAAAGCTTCATGGATGCCGACAAGGTGACCAATGACAAGCTGATGTGGCTGGTCATCATCCACCTGACCTTTGTGGTGTCGGCTGTGCTGATGGGCTGGCTGGACAAGCTGTCCTTCGCCGGCAAGGGCAAGGATTGACGGTTTGTCATTGAAGATGCAGGTCACATGTCCAGCCCGGCATGTGACCTTTTGTTTCAAGGTTGCAATATTTCGCTTTAACCACAAAAAATTTATTAAAAAACCCTTAAACCTGCGTTATGTGAACGCAACATATCCCGTGGGGTAAGGGGGAACCGGGATGACCGGTCGTTTCAGCGGAATGTGGTGGCGATCGGCGGCCCTTCTGGCCGTTATCATGATATCTATCCCCGCCATGGCCCGTCCCCTGACATTTGCCTTCGGTGATCACAACGAGGCACCGTTCGCCATTGTCGAAAATGGGCAGTTGAAGGGCGGGTTTGCCCTGGAGTTTGGCCGGGCGCTGGCGACGCGGCTGGGTCTGGATGCCGCGTTCCGGTTTGTGCCGCGTAACCGTATCGCTGCCGAAATCTCCACCGGCAGCGTCGATGCCTATTGTCTGGCGGCACAGCCCTATTATCCGGCCTTCGCGCCCGACCGCTTCACCCAGTCATTCTTCACCGATCACGACATCGTGCTGCTGTCTGCCGGACTGCGCGGTCCGGCGGCAATAGACTCGCTGCTGGGCGCGCGGGTGGGGACGGTGTTGGGCTTCCTCTACCCTGCCGCCGTCGAAACGTTGTTCAGCAGCGGAAAGGCGGAGCGTATTGATGCGCGCAATGCCGATGGCAATCTGCGCAAGCTGCAAGGCGGGCGCCTGGATGCCGTTATCTTGCCACTGGCGACATGGCGTCTGGCTGTATCGCGTGACGAGGCCCTGGCAAAGGTCGCAAGACCGGATTTCATCCCGGTTGCCACGCGTGACCGCGTGTGTCTGGTCAGCCCCGCCAGTCCAGTAACCGTGCCCGAAGTGAACCTTGCCATCCAGTCATTGGCGTCGGATGGAACATTGGCGGTGATGCTGCGCGATCTGGGATTGTCAACCTCGCTGCAATCGTCGCAACTGCCGCTGACGGCACCGGGGCCGGCGCGCCGCTGATCAGTCCAGCAGACCGTCAATATCGGTCATCAGCCGCTGACGCCGCTGCACAACCGGTACATTGTCGGCACTACCGGTCGTGGCGTCCGGCACGTCTGCCATCGACGCTACGTCGTCGGCCTGTTCATCGGCCAGGACAGCCGCCACGGCCGCCCGCACATCGTCCCGGCGTGCAGCCGGCACCCAGAATTCAAGCCGCACCAGCCCCGCCGCCTTGCGGCGGGCGCGTGCCCTGATTTGCCGGATCGCGTCGCTCATACCGTCACCTCTTCAGATGCGACCACAGTAATGCAACCTGCATGCGAATGAAAAGTGCAGCCAGCGCGGTGCGGTCATTCCATCACGGCGGCGTGCTTGTCCAACGCGGCGGCCGCCTTCGGCTTGCGCAGCAGCAGCAATAGCGGAATGGCCGCCAGCGTGACCAGCATCATCATTTGAAAATCATTGATATAGGCGATCATCGCTGCCTGTCGGTTCACCATCAGGTCGGCAGCGGCCAGCAATTCCGGGGCGGCCTGTCCCACCATGCTGATCGGCCCGTCGATATTGGTGTTGAAGGGGCTGATATGGGCGGACAGTTCGGCATGGTTGATCTGGGTGAAATGCGCCAGCGCCGCCGTCACGACCGACACGCCCAGGCTGTTGCCCATGTTGCGCACCAGACTGAACAGGCCGGCGGCATCGGGCCGGTCGGCGGGGGCCAGGGTCGCAAAGGCCATGGTCGACAGCGGCACGAATACCATGCCGATCCCCAAACCCTGGATCACACCGGACAGGATGATGGGGCTGGAATCCATGACGATGGTGAAGCCCGTCATCATATGCAGCGACCAGCCGGTGACGCAAAGACCCGTCAGGATCAGCAGGCGTGGGTCCACTACCCGCATCAGCCGTCCGACCATCAGCATGGAGATCATTACGCCCACGCCACGCGGGGCCATCACCATGCCCGTGGTGATGGTGGGATAGCCCATCAACCGTTGCAGCATCGGTGGCAGCAGGGCCATGGCGGCCAGGACGACGATGCCGATGATGAAGATGAAGACCAGCCCCAGCAGCAGGTTGCGGTCGCGCAGAAGATGTGGCGGCAGAAACGGCTTTTCCGCCGTCATCATATGCACACCGAAACCCCAGAAGGCGGATACCGCCACACCCAGTTCCAGCCAGATTTCGGGTGAGGCGAACCAGTCCAGCTGTTCGCCCCGGTCCAGCATCAGCTGCAAGGTGCCCACACCAATGGACAGCAGCGCGAAGCCGATGAAATCAAACCCGCGCTGCCGCGTGGGTGCCTTTGGCAACCAAGCCAGGATGCCCAGGAAGGCCATGATGCCGATGGGCACGTTGATGTAGAAAACCCAGCGCCAGTTCAGGCTTTCGGTCAGCCAGCCACCCAGGGTGGGGCCGATGACGGGGCCAACCATGACGCCGGCCCCCCACATGGCCATGGCCTGACCATGACGGTCGGGCGGGTTGATGTTCAGCAGCACCGTTTGTGACAGGGGCACAAGAGCGGCACCGAACACGCCCTGCAGCAGCCGCCAGATGACCATTTCCGTCAGGCTGCCGGCGGTGCCGCACAGCATGGAGGCCGCCGTGAAGCCGACCACGGAGATCAGAAAAAGCTGCTTCAGCCCGATCCGGTCGGTCAACCATCCGGTCATCGGCGTCATGATGGCGGATGCGACGATATAGGAGGTCAGCACCCAGGTAATGCTGTCCTGCGCGGCTCCCAGACTGCCCTGCATGCTGGGCAGGGCGACATTGGCGATGGTGGTGTCCAGCACCTGCATGATCGTCGCCATCATGATGGCGACAGTCAGGGGGCCCTTTTTAAGGGTGGCTGTGTCGGTCATGGCGGATCTCCCGCGTTACCGTGCCGCCGCCTGTGCGGTGGCAAAGCCGGGCAGGCCGCGGCTATGGCCCGTATCGATATCGACATTGGCGGACAGGCCGGCACGCAGCGGCACCGACTGGCCCTCTGCCAGTTGCAGACGGACGGGCACGCGCTGCACCACCTTCACCCAGTTGCCCGTCGCGTTCTGCGCGGGCAGGACGGAGAATTCCGATCCCGTGCCGGCACCGATGCTCACGACCTTTGCCGTCAGGGTGCGGCCGGGATAGGCATCCAGTTCAATCGTCGCCGTCTGACCCGGCTTCATGTTGGTCAGGTCGGTTTCCTTGACATTGGCTTCCACATAGGTGGCCTGTGTCTCCACCACGCTCAACATCGACATGCCGGGCAGGGCGAACTGTCCCACACGCAGGCGGTCGGTCTGGCTGGCGATGCCGTCGGCGGGCGCGTGGACCAGAGTGCGCTCCAGATCCAGGGTGGCCCTGTCACGCGCGGCCAGGGCCTGCATCACGGTTGGGTGACGGTCGGTGGCGATGGCGGGATCACCGCCAAGGTCGGCCAAGGCGGCGGCCACACCCTGACGGGCCTTGGCCACGCCCTGTTCGGCGGCGCGCAGCTCATTGCGCGTCTCGTCCAGCTTGGCCTGGGCGGCATAGCCGTTGCGGGCGAGGCTGGCCTGCCGGTCATGGTCGCGCTGACGGAACTCCAGCTCCTGTTCGGCTTCTGCCAGTTCGGCCCGCTTCTGCGACAGGTCGGCACGCATGCGCTCAACATTCAGCCGGGCGGTCGCGATGGCGGCTTCGGATTGTGCCAGGGCGATGCGGTAGGGCTGGGCATCAATCTCGAACAGCACGTCACCGCGCTTCACCACCATGTTCTCCGCCACATGCACGGCAGTGACCAGACCCTGCACCTCTGGTGCAACGGCCACCTTGTCCTGCTTCACATAGGCATTGTCCGTGCTGACATAGCGGCCACCTGTGGCCCAGACATAGGCGCCGGTACCCGCCAGCACGACCGGCAGGGCCAGACCCAGCGCCAGTCGGCGCCAAGCGAGCAGGGGGCGCTTTGCCGTGTCACTCATGATCTTCACCTTTGGAAAGGTTGGTCCGCACCCGCGACAGCAGATGCATCAGTTGTTCGCGCTCCGCCTTGTCCAGGCCGGCCAGCGCTTCCTCATAAATCTCGTCAACCACCAGCCGCATGGGGGCCAGCGCCTCCCGTGCCTTGTCCGTCAGGAACAGCAGGCGGGCGCGGCGGTCGGTCGGGTCAGGCTGACGCTGTACCCAGCCACCTTCCTCCATCCGGTCCAGAAGGCGGGTGAGCGTGATCGGCTCCACATCCAGCGCCTCGGCCAGCTCCGCCTGCTTCATCCCCTCCTGTTTGGAGATTTTGAAGATGGCGTGCCATTGGGCGCGCGTGCTGCCCGTAAAGCGCAGCCGCTGGTCAAAGCGCTTGCGCAGCAGCCGGGCCGTGTCCGCCAGGGATGCGCCGAATGGGGGCGTGGGGTCAAGGTTACTCATAGGCATACATAATATAAGCATGCTTACTATAAGCAAGGCATGGGTCGCCCCGGCAGCCATGCAGAAATATCGGGGGCACAGAACAGAACCCGTATCCTGGTGAATTGAGGAGATGGCGGCAATCTGCCGTGACCTGCGCGATGCTAAGGCATGACGCCCTTGGCATGCCACCCGCGCGCCCGGCCCCCGTTGCGCGCCCGCACCCTTCGCCCTAGGGTCATTGTCCATGGGGGCGCCTTTGGACGGGCAGCCCGGAAGACATAAGGGTGGGCCATGCCTTTCACCGCGAAGATTCTTCTGCTCGGCTCGGGTGAGTTGGGGCGCGAGTTTGTCATTTCCGCCAAGCGTCTGGGCGCGCAGGTCATCGCGTGTGATGCCTATGACAATGCGCCGGCCATGCAGGTGGCCGACGGGCGGGAGGTTTTCCCCATGCTGGACGGTGACAAGCTGCGCGCCGCCGTGGAAAAGCACCAGCCGGACTTCATCGTGCCGGAGGTGGAGGCCATCCGTACCGAGATGCTGGCCGAACTGGAAAGCGAAGGCTTCACGGTGGTGCCGTCGGCCCGCGCCACGCAGATGACCATGAATCGCGACCGTATCCGCGAACTGGCCGCTGTCGATCTGGGCCTGCGGACCAGCAAGTACCGCTATGCCGAAAGCTTTGACGAGGTGAAGGCGGCCATTGCCCATACCGGCCTGCCCTGCGTGATCAAGCCCGTCATGTCGTCGTCCGGCAAGGGCCAGAGTACCGTCAGGGAAGAAGGCGCGCTTGAAGCCGCCTGGAAATATGCCGTCGCCAATATGCGCGGCGACCGGGCCAAGGTGATCGTCGAGGAGTTCATTCCGTTCGAATATGAAATCACCCTGCTGACCGTGCGGACCAAGGACGGCATCGTCTTCTGCCCGCCCATCGGCCACCGTCAAGAGCGCGGTGACTATCAGGAAAGCTGGCAGCCGATGGGCATGCGGGCCGACCTGTTGAAGTCGGCACAGGACATGGCGGCCAAGGTCGTCAATGACCTGGGTGGCCATGGCATTTTCGGGGTGGAATTCTTTGTGACCAAGGATGAGGTCATCTTCTCCGAACTGAGCCCCCGCCCGCATGATACTGGCATGGTCACCCTGACCTCGCAGAACCTGTCGGAATTCGACCTGCATGCCCGCGCCATTCTGGGCCTGCCGATCCCGGCGGTCGAACTCTATGGCCCCTCGGCCAGCGCCGTGATTCTGGCCGACCGGGAGGCCCAGGAATTCGCCTTCACCGGTCTGGCCAACGCCCTGTTCACGGGCCGCCCGGATCAGGCGGTTGATGTCCGCCTGTTCGGCAAGCCGACCACGCGCCCCTATCGCCGCATGGGCGTGGCCCTGGCGCGGGGCACCGACACGGATGAGGCGCGGACAACCGCCTTTGAGGCGGCCTCGCGCATCCGTATCGATTACAAGTGATGACGGCCAGCCCGCCGCCTTCTTTCAGTGCCATGACCGGTATCCAGACCGGCAGCCCGGCTTTCCGCCGGGTCTCCCTGGCGTTGTTCGCGGCGGGCTTTTCCACCTTTGCCCTTCTCTATCATGTGCAGCCTTTGCTGCCGTTGCTGGCCGAGGGGTTCGGTGTGGCGCCGGCAGAGGCTGCGCTGGCTCTTTCCCTTGCCACCGGTTTCCTGTCGGTCTCGCTGCTGCTGTCCGGTGCCCTGGCCGATATTTTCGGGCGCAAGCCGGTGATGGCGGCCTCGCTGACCCTTTCCGCGCTGTTGACACTACTGACCGCCATCATCCCGTCCTGGCACGGGCTCTTGCTGGCGCGTGCCCTGTTTGGGGTGACGCTGGCGGGGCTGCCGGCGGTGGCGATGGCCTATCTGGGTGAGGAAATGCACCCGTCCGCATTGGACCGGGCCATGGGCCTCTATATTGCGGGATCGGCGATGGGCGGTATGGCGGGGCGGCTGGTTACTGGCGTCGTCGTCGATTTTCTGCCCTGGCAGGCGGCGACCATCGGGATCGGGCTGATGGGGTTGATTGCTGCTTTCGCGGTCTGGCGGTCATTGCCGGTGTCGGCGGGATTTGTGCGGCGACCTGCACGGCCGGGCCTGATGCTGACCGCGCTGGCAGCTCCGCTGCGTCGGGCCGATCTGCGGCTGCTGTTCGCGCAGGGCTTCCTGCTGATGGGCGGCTTCATCACCATCTTCAATTACATGGGTTTCCGTCTGCTGCTGCCGCCCTTCGACCTGCCGCAGTCGGTCGCGGCGCTGATTTTCAGCGCCTATCTGCTGGGCATGGGCTCATCCTCCACCGTGGGCCGGTTGACGGTACGGTGGGGCCGGGCACCGGTGATGGTGGGGGCCGTGCTGATCATGACGGCAGGTGTCGCCCTGACGCTTGCGGACACGCTCTACACCATTGTCCCCGGTATCGGGCTGATGACATTCGGCTTCTTCGGGGCGCATTCAATCGCCAGCGGCTGGGTTGGGGCACTGGCCCCCGCCACGGGCAAGGCACAGTCATCATCCCTCTATCTCTTCTCCTATTATATGGGGTCCAGCCTTGTTGGGGCCGGTGGGGGCGTTATCTGGGCCGCATGGGGCTGGGGTGGGCTGGTCGCGGTGGTCGGCCTGATGCTGATCCTGTCGCTTTTCGCCATCGCTGCCTTGTCGCGCATGACGCGGGGCTGAGGCATGGATACGATCCTCAACATCATCCTGCCTGTCTTCGGTCTGGTCGCCATCGGCTTCGTGGTCGGCAGGCCGCCGGTGTTTCCGGCGGATTTCGCCAAATCCCTCTCCAACTTCATTTTCTATCTGGCGCTGCCCTGCCTGCTGTTCCGGTCCATGGCCTCGCGCGGGCTGCCGCATGGCGATGAAATCAACCTGATCGTGGCCTATTATCTGGCGCTGACCGCCATCATGCTGGCCAGTTTCCTTTATGCCCGCTGGGTTTACCGGGAAACGCTGGGTGGGGCGGCCACGCTGATGCTGGGGTCGTGTTTCTCCAACACGGTGCTGGTTGGGGTTCCCTTGATGCTGGCGGCCTTTGGGCAGGCGGGGTTGCAGCAGATGCTGCTGCTGGTCACGGGGCACGCCGCCTGGCTGATCGGGATCGCAACGGTCCTGGCCGAGGCGTCCAGGGCAGGGCAGGGCGGTGGGGCCCTGCGCATCGCGGGTCAGACCATGGCGGCCCTGGTCAAGAACCCCGTGATCATTGCCATTCTGTCAGGCTTGGCTTTTGGTGCCACTGGCCTGACCATTCCTGGGCCGATCGACGGCATGATCCGCATGCTGGGTGAAGCCGCCGTGCCCTGTTCCCTGTTCGCGCTGGGTGCCAGTCTGGTGGGGTTGACCGTTACGGACCTTGTTGGGCGAACGTTGTTCATGACGATGGTCAAACTGTTCGTGCTGCCGGCGGCGGTGTTTGTTTCAGGCCGTTACATTTTCGATTTGCCCCCGCTGACTCTGGCGGTTGCCGTGACAACGGCCAGCATGCCAAGCGGTATGAACGCGTTTCTCTTTGCCCAGCGTTACGAAACCCATGTGGCCCGTACCGCCAGCTCCACCATGTTAACCACGCTATTCTCTGCGCTGACCACAGGTCTGATCATCGATATTTTTCGTGGCGGCTGAATTTCCGTGTTCTTGCTGGCATTTTTGATCGCAGCCGCAATAATTCGTTACATGCGTGAAACCATGTGTGACTTTCCGCGACAATCTTCCGCATGTAATGTCCGGCAATAGGACGGGGGGAACGTTGTTCATCGCAGGGGGCGGTGGGCAGCGGTGGATCGCCCTCGCCCGGTAGCCGCGCCCGTTGTCGCGGCCCCGACGATGGTGAACGATATGACGGTGCAGCCTCTTCACACCCGCCCTGGCCATGATGGCAACGATAATCGGCCCAATCTTCCGGGTGGCCAGCGCTGGACCCCGCCGGGCGGGCGACGTCCGTCCAAGCTGAAATGGATATTGCTGGGCACCGTGGTTGTGGCGCTGGCGGGGGCTGGCGCCTATGTGGCGTTCAAGCCCAAGCAGGCTACTGATGGCAAGCCCGCCGCCGCCGCGGAGAAGGGTGAGAAGGACAGCTCCTCCATCCTGACCGTGACGGCGGTGAAGGCGACGGCCAGCGATGTGCCGCGTCAGCTGCTGGTCACCGGCTCCCTGGCTTCCTGGGATGAACTGCCCATCGGGACCCAGACATCCGGCCTCGCCATCACCGAGGTCCTGGTCGATGAGGGTGACAAGGTGAAGGCCGGACAGTTGCTGGCCCGTTTCGATGACAAAGTGCTGCGCGCCGATCTTCTGTCACGTGAGGCGTCGCTGCGTGAGGCGCAGGCCCTGGCCGCGGAGGCGGAGGCCAATATCCGCCGTGCCGAGGAACTGGCCCGTACCGGCGCCATCTCCACCCGCGATCTGGATGCCCGCCGGTCGGCGGCCCTGACGACCAAGGCCCGTGTCGGCGTGGCGGAAGCAGCCCGCGCCCAGGCCACGGCGCGTCTGGCCCAGACGGAGGTGCGTGCACCGACCGATGGCACCATCGCCAAGCGTAATGCCCGCCTGGGTGCCGTCATGGGCGCCGGTGGGACCGAACTGTTCCGCATCATCCGCGATGACCGCGTCGAACTGCTGGCCGAGGTGCCGGAGATCGACCTGCGTCAGTTGGCCGTCGGGCAGACGGCGGAATTGTCGGCGGTCGATATTAACGGCAAGCCCTTTATCGGGACCATCCGCATCATCTCTCCCGTGGTTGATACCAAGACGCGTATCGGCACCGTGAAGATCGATGTGCCGCATGATCCGTATCTGCGGCCCGGCATGTTCCTGACGGCCCGCGTCCGTACCGGCACGCAGAGCGCACCGGTCCTACCCGAAGAGGCCGTGGTCTACCGCGATGCCAAGAGCTGGGCCGTGGTGGTCGATGCCGCCAAGGATGACAAGGGGCATCACACCGTGACGGCGCGGGAGGTGCAGACTGGTCCGCGCGATGGCAACCGTCTGGCCATTCTGTCCGGTCTGAAGCCGGGTGAGGATGTGGTGCTGACGGGTGCGGGCTACCTGAAGACCGGCGACAAGGTGATTGTCACCCCGACGCCGGCCGACAAGGTCAACCCGCTTCCCGCCAACTGACCGCTGATTAGAGAAAGGCACCGGACATGAGCCGCGGCAATATCTCGGCGGTCGCCATCCGCCATCCCGTACCACCCATCGTCCTGTTCATCATCCTGACGCTGGCTGGCCTGATTTCCTTCTGGAAGATGGATATCACCGGCAATCCCGACATCGACTTCCCCATCGTTAATGTGGGTGTGTCGCGTCCGGGTGCGGCCCCGTCGGAACTTGAACAGGAAGTGACGAAGAAGATCGAAGATGCGGTGTCCAACATCACGGGCATCGACCACGTTTCTTCCAACATCACCGACGGCTATTCGAACACCACGATCGAGTTCAAGATCGGCTATAATACCGACCGTGCCGTCAATGACGTGCGCGACGCGGTCAGCCGTATCCGTTCGGATCTGCCGCAGGATATCTATGAACCGCAGGTCCAGCGTCTGGACGTGACGGGCGACGCCATCCTTTATTATGCCGTGACCTCCAGCCATCGCACGGTCGAGCAGCTTTCCTGGCTGATCGACAGCGATCTGGCCCGTTCGCTGAAGCGCGTGGATGGTGTCGGCGAGGTCGAGCGTCTGGGTGGCCAGAACCGTGAAATCCGCGTCAACCTGAGCCCTGAGCGCATGATGGCGCTGGGCGTGACGGCGGGCGAGGTCAATTCACAGTTGATGCAGCTGAATATCGATATGCCCGGCGGGCGTGGCGAGATCGGTGCCGCAGAGCAGTCCATCCGCACACTGGGCCGGGCCCAGAGCGTGGATGACCTTCGCAATGTCGAGATCGCGGTGGCCGGTGGCCGCAAGGTGCGGCTGTCCGATATTGCCGATATCGTGGACGGCACGTCCGAACTGCGCGGTGTTTCGCGTCTGGACGGTGTGCCCACCGTGGGCTTCGCCATCAGCCGTTCGCCCAATTCCTCGGAAGTGACCATTGCCAAGGGCGTGGATGAGGTTATCGCGCAGCTGAAGAAGGACTATCCGGACCTGACCTTCAAGCTGATCATCTCCAACGTGAAATACACGGTGGACAGCTACATCGCCTCCATCGAGGCGCTGGTGGTTGGTGCCTTGCTGGCGGTGGGTGTGGTCTGGTGGTTCCTGCGCGACATGCGCGCCACCCTGATCTCTGCCTTGGCCATGCCGCTGTCGACCATCCCGACCTTCCTGGTCATGGAATGGTTCGGTTTCACCTTGAACGGCATCACCATGCTGGCCCTGGCCCTGGTGGTGGGTATCCTGGTCGACGATGCGATCGTGGAGATCGAGAATATCGTCCGCCATATCCGGCAGGGTAAACGTCCGTTCGAAGCGGCCCTGGAAGCGGCTGACGAGATCGGTCTGGCCGTGGTGGCCACGACAATGACCATCGTTGTCGTGTTCCTGCCCGTGTCCTTCATGCCCGGTATCGCCGGTCAGTTCTTCAAGTCGTTCGGCGTCACCGTGGCCGTGGCGGTGCTGTTCTCGCTGCTGGTCGCGCGCTTGCTGACGCCGTTGATGGCAGCCTACTTCCTGAAACCGGCACAGCCGGACGAGCATAAGGAAGGCCCCTGGGCCGACCGCTATCAGACGCTGCTGGGCTGGTGCATCACGAACCGGTGGAAGACCATTGCCGCCGGCACCCTGTTCTTCTTCGCATCGGTGGGTCTGACCCTGGCGCTGCCGTCGGGCTTCATCCCGGCACAGGATATCGGCTTCTCCAATCTGCAGATGGAAATGGCCCCCGGCGTGAACCTGGAGCAGATGGACGCCTCCGTTCAGCGCGCCGCCAATGTGCTTCGCGCCCAGCCGGAAGTGGAGACGACCTGGGCCCGTGCCGGTCGTGGCGGGCAGGTGCGCCGTGGTTCCATCATCGTAATGCTGAAGCCGCGTGGCGAACGTATCCACCAGAAGGAGTTCGAGACCCGCGTCCTGCCGGAGTTGCAGAAGATCCCCGGTGTCCGCTTCTCCTTCAATTCGACGGGTGGCTTTGGCAACCGTGACGTCTCGATCATGCTGACCTCTGAAAACGGTCCGCTGCTGGACGCCCATGCCAACAAGGTTCTGGCAGAGATGCAGGCGCTGCCGATGCTGAAGAACGTGACCTCGACAGCGGCCCTTCAGCGTCCCGAAATCCAGATCAGGCCGATGTTTGAACGGGCGGCTGAACAGGGCGTGTCGGTGATTTCCATCGGTCAGGTTGCCAAGGTGGCGACCCTGGGCGAAATCGACACCAACTCCGCCAAGTTCAATCTGGGTGACCGTCTGGTCCCGATCCGGGTGCAGCTGGACCCGGCGGCCCGTGGCGACCTGGATACCATCGCCAATCTGCGTGTCCGCACCAATACCGGCGCCACGGTCCCGCTATCTGCGGTGGCCAGGCTGGAAATGGGGTCGGGTGCGGTGCAGATCGACCGCTTCGACCGCGCCCGCCGCATCTCTGTGCAGGCCGACCTGAACAGTGCCGAACTGGGTGAGGCGACGAAGGCCATCAATAATCTGCCCTCCATGGCTCACCTGCCGTCGGGCGTGTCCAAGCCGGCCTATGGCGGGTCTGAGCAGATGCAGATCATGATGATGGGTTTTGCGGTGGCGCTGGGCACGGCGTTCCTGCTGATCATCGCGGTGCTGATCCTGCTGTTCCACAACTTCTTCCAGCCGGTGACAATCATGACGGCGCTGCCCCTGTCGCTGGGTGGTGCGGTGATCGGGCTGCTGATGTGCAACATGGCCCTGTCGCTTCCGGCACTGATCGGTATCCTGATGCTGATGGGCATTGTGACCAAGAACTCTATCCTGCTGGTGGAATATGCCATCGTCGCCATGCGCGACCATGGGATGGGCCGGCGGGAGGCGTTGCTGGATGCGGGTGCCAAGCGTGCACGGCCCATCATCATGACCACCATCGCCATGGTGGCCGGCATGGTGCCCATCGCCTTCGGCTGGGGTGCCGATACGGAGTTCCGTCAGCCCATGGCGGTGGCCGTTATCGGTGGTCTGATCACCTCCACCATGCTGTCGCTGGTCTTCGTGCCGACCATGTTCACCCTGATGGATGATTTCCAGAACTGGATCGGGCCGAAGCTGGGCCGCATGCTGACCAGCCGGGAGCCGGAACTGCCGCTGCGTCCCCACATGGTGGATGGCGAATAAGCCAACTTCCATTGCTGTCCTGAAAGATTACGCCCGGATGGTCTCCATCCGGGCGTAATCTTTTTACGCGCCTTGGGGGCGATCTTGTAATAAGCGGCATGGGCTGCATGACTGGCATTTGCCGCCGCCACTTGTGAACCGGGGCGCTTGCCCCTATCCCGGCAGATGCTGGCCGCCCATTCGGGTGCGGCCCTGACAAGATAAGGAACTGTTCGGTGAGCATCGTCCGTCTGCATCCCGGCCGCCGCATGAGCGAAGCCGTCATCCATGCCGGTACCGTCTATCTGGCCGGCCAGGTGGCAACCGATACCAGCGCCGACATCAAGGGCCAGACGGCCCAGGTCCTGGCGCAGATCGACGCCCTGCTGGCCGAGGCCGGATCATCCAAGTCCAAGATCCTGTCCACCACCATCTATCTGTCCTCCATCGGCAACTTCGCCGCCATGAACGAGGTCTGGGACGCCTGGGTGGACCAGAGCAACCCACCGGCCCGCGCCACCGTGGAGGCCCGCATGGCCGCCCCCGGCTATCTGGTGGAAATCGTCTGCATCGCGGCTGTTTAAGCAGCGTGACGCCCCAGACCAACGGCCCTCTGGCGGGGGCCGTTGGTCTGCGCTATCTGAACGGCCTTGAACGGCGGACCCCGGCCCGCCGCCCCCGAAAAGACCCGGAGCCAGAAATGCCCGATGATGTTGTGAAGCAGAGCTTCAGCCTGTTCCCCCTGGGTGCCGACACCACGCCCTATCGCAAGCTGACCAGCGATTACGTCTCCACCGTCGAGTTTGACGGCGAGACCGTGTTGAAGGTGGAGCCGGAAGGGCTGCGCCTGCTGGCCGAAGCCGCCTTCATGGACATCAACCATTTCCTGCGTCCCGGCCATCTGGGCCAGCTGCGCGCCATCCTGGAAGATCCCGAGGCATCGCCCAACGACCGGTTCGTGGCGCTTGACCTGCTTAAGAACGCCTCCATCGCTGCCGGCGGTATCCTGCCCATGTGTCAGGATACGGGTACGGCCATCATCATGGGCAAGAAGGGCCGCAAGGTCTGGACCAAGGGTGCCGACGAGGCTGCCCTGTCCGAAGGCGTGGCCGACGCCTACCGCAAGCGGAACCTGCGCTACAGCCAGGTGGCGCCGCTGTCCATGTATGAAGAAAAGAACACCCGCACCAACCTGCCGGGCCAGATCGAGATCTTCGCCGACGGCGAGGACGCCTACAAGTTCCTGTTCATGGCCAAGGGTGGCGGGTCGGCCAACAAGACCTTCCTGTTCCAGGCCACGCCGTCGGTGCTGGCGCCCGACCGTCTGATCCCCTTCATCGAGGAGAAGATGGCCTCGCTGGGCACGTCCGCCTGCCCGCCTTATCACCTGTCGGTGGTCATCGGCGGTCTGTCGGCGGAACAGAATCTGAAGACGGTGAAGCTGGCCTCGGCCCGCTATTATGACAGCCTGCCGACCCAGGGTTCCGAATCCGGCCACGCCTATCGCGACCTGGAGATGGAGCAGGCCTTGTTCAAGGCCGCCCAGGGGCTGGGTATCGGGGCGCAGTTCGGCGGCAAGTATTTCTGCCACGATGTCCGCGTCATCCGCCTGCCGCGCCATGGCGCCTCCATGCCCATCGGCATCGGTGTCTCCTGCTCGGCCGACCGTCAGGCCCTGGCCAAGATCACCAAGGATGGCATCTATCTGGAACAGCTGGAAACCGATCCTGCCCGCTTCCTGCCGGAAGTGGATGAGGCGGCGCTGTCGGGTGAGGTGGTGAAGATCGACCTGACCCAGCCCATGGATGATATCCGCAAGGTCCTGAGCCAGTACCCGATCCGCACCCGCGTGTCCCTGACCGGTCCGCTGATCGTGGCGCGCGACAGTGCCCATGCCAAGTTGCGGGCTCTGCTGGATGCCGGGCAGCCGCTGCCCGACTATTTCAAGAACCACCCGATCTATTATGCCGGCCCGGCCAAGACGCCGGAAGGCTATGCGTCCGGCTCCTTCGGTCCGACGACGGCGGGCCGTATGGACAGTTTCGTCGATCAGTTCCAGGCGGCGGGCGGCTCCTTCGTCATGCTGGCCAAGGGCAACCGCTCACCGGCTGTCAAGAATGCCTGCCAGAAGCATGGCGGCTTCTATCTAGGCTCCATCGGCGGGGCCGCGGCCCGTCTGGCCCAGGACTGTATCAAAAAGGTCGAATGCATCGCCTATCCCGAACTGGGCATGGAGGCCATCTGGCGCATCGAGGTGGAGGATTTCCCCGCCTTCATCATCACCGATGACAAGGGCAATGATTTCTTCGACGCCGCGAAGTGACAGCAGACAGCGCCCCATCCACCCGGATGGGGCGTTTTGCATTCCCAGGCCGTCAGTCCGATGGGGCGGACAGCAGCGCCATGGCCTGTTCACAGAACGCCGCCCGCTGCCGCTCATATTCAATGCCGGCTTTCAGGACCAGATGGCGCAGCTGCTGACCCTTGTCCGTCGGGGCCGGGGTGAAATCCCGCTTCTCAATATCCTGATAGGTTTTCAGCCGGTCACGATGATGCTGCGCCAGTTCGGCCAGCGTGTCCGGCAGGGTGGTCGGCCCCACCATCGCCTCGGCCCGCAACCGCACCATCATTTCATCCCGGATGGGCAGCGGCTCCTGACGCTCCGCTGTCCACCGCGCCAGCTCCGCCCGTCCCGCCGGCAGCACCTGGAACGCCCGCTTGCGCCCGCGCGCCCCGTCCACCGCTGTCCCCTCGATCAGGCCCGCTGCCTCCAGCCGCGCCAGTTCGCGATAAATCTGCTGATGCGTGGCCTGCCAGAAATAACCGATGGAGCGGTCAAAACGCCCTGCCAGTTCCGAACCGGCGCCGGGGCGTTCGATCAGGGCGGTCAGCAGGGCGTGGGGCAGGGACATGGGGGCGGTCCAATCAAGGGGGCTAATAGCTATTGAGATTCGGGTGGGTTTTTAATCTGTTTGGATTGCTGAATTGCCTCCCCGGCGAAGGCCGGGGCCCGGGTATCAACTTTTCCATCTGCTTTGCTATCCGCAGCACTACCGTCGGGCGCGTACCCCCTGGGCCCCGGCCTTCGCCGGGGAGGCGATATTCTCAACACCGTTTTATCTCAACAGTCTTTCTTTGGATTTTGTCAGGTTCAGATGGAACAAGCTGGCTTCGCTCCGACAACAGCCTCTTGATCAGTGTGGACCCAAAGAAAGAGGCTTCGTCAGGCTTTGGCCTTGAAGGCCGCGATATCCTGTCCCACGCGCCGCCCCATCTCTGCGGCCAGGGCCTGCAAGCCGCTCAGGGGACGGATCATCACTTCGAACTCCCGGATCAGTCCGTGCTCATCAAAGCGGATGAAGTCGATACCCTTCACCTGTTTGCCCTCCACCGTGGCGGCAAATTCCAGCACGACATTCAGCCCGTCCGCCGTTACAGCAGTGCGGTGATAGGTGAAGTCGCCGAAGACCCGCATGACGGTGCCGATGGCCAGCAGCAGGGCATCCGCCCCTTCATAGGCTGTATGGGCCACGGGCGACCGGAAGATCGCCTGTTCATGGGTGATGCCGCGCAGGGCGGCGATGGACTGGCTGGCGACGATCTCGTGCCAGATGGCCAGGGAGGCGGCAGCAGCCGGGTGCAGGCCTGACGGTTGGGTCATGGATTGCTTCTCTCTTCTGTCGGGCGGGTCAGAGGGCGACGGCCAGGCGCGTGCCCTGGTTGATGGCCCGCTTGGCATCCAGTTCGGCGGCGACATCGGCCCCACCGATCAGATGGACACGGATGTCCCGTGCCTCCAACCCAGCCTGCAATTCCCGCAGCGGCTCCTGGCCCGCGCAGATGACGACATGGTCGACATCCAGCACCTGATCCTGGCCGCCGATGGTGACATGCAGGCCGGCATCATCAATGCGGCGATAGGTGACGCCGCCTATGGTGGCCACCCCATGCATCTTCAGAACCGTGCGGTGGATCCAGCCCGTGGTGCGGCCCAGATTCTCGCCCAGCTTGCCCTCCGTGCGCTGCATCAGGAAGACCTGCCTTCCATTATGTTCCAGCTCCGGCCTGGTGCAGCCGCCGGGTTGGCGATAGTCGGGATCGACACCCCACTGTTTGAAGAAACGCTCGGCTGATGGCGCCTCATGCCGCTCCACCAGATAGGTGCTGACATCAAAGCCGATGCCGCCGGCCCCGATCACGGCCACCTTGCGGCCCACCGGCACCTCGTCGCGCAGAACGTCCAGGTAACCCAGCACCTTGGGATGGTCGATCCCCTTAATCGCCGGTTTGCGCGGTACCACGCCGGTGGCCAGCACCACCTCGTCAAACCCACCCTCGGCCAGCATGTCGACATCGGCGCGGGTGTTGAGGCGCACCGTGACGCCCTTCAGCTCCAGTTGCCGGCGGAAATAACGCAGGGTTTCGTTGAACTCCTCCTTGCCGGGGATTTTGCGGGCGATGTTGAACTGTCCGCCCACCTGGGCCGATGCCTCGAACAAGGTCACCTTGTGCCCGCGCTCCGCCGCCGTTACCGCAAAGGACAAGCCCGCCGGCCCAGCCCCCACCACGGCGATATTCTTAGGCGATGCCGTCGGGGCGATGATCAGCTTCGTCTCATGACAGGCGCGCGGGTTCACCAGACAGGAAGTGATCTTGCCGCTGAACGTATGGTCGAGGCAGGCTTGATTACAGGCGATACAGGTATTGATCTCATCGGCCTTGTTCTGGCGCGCCTTGGCCACGAAATGCGCATCGGCCAGGAAGGGACGGGCCATCGACACCATGTCGCAATAGCCTTCGGCCAGCAGGTTCTCAGCCACCTCCGGCGTATTGATGCGGTTGGTAGCGATCAGCGGGATGGAGACCTTGCCCTTCAACTGCCTCGTCACCCAGGCAAAGGCCGCGCGCGGCACGGAGGTGGCGATGGTGGGGATACGCGCCTCATGCCAGCCGATCCCGGTATTGAGGATGGTGGCGCCCGCCGCCTCGATAGCCTGACCCAGCTGAACCACCTCTTCCAGGGTCGATCCGCCTTCAACCAAGTCCAGCATGGACAGGCGGTAGATGATGATGAAGTTCGGCCCCACCTTTTCCCGGATACGGCGGACGATCTCAACAGGCAGGCGGATACGGTTCTCGTAAGCCCCGCCCCACTCGTCATCACGATGGTTGGTGCGGGCGGCGATGAACTCATTGATCAGGTAACCTTCCGATCCCATCACCTCAACACCATCATAACCGGCAAACTGGGCCAGGGCGGCACAGCGCACGAAATCGGCAATGGTCTCCTCGACCTCCTCTCCGGTTAGGGCATGGGGAACGAAATGGTTGATGGGGGCCTTGATTGCAGAGGGGGCGACCAGATCCTTCTGATAGGAATAGCGCCCGAAATGCAGGATCTGCATCGCGATCTTGCCGCCTTCCTGATGAACGGCATCCGTCACGATACGGTGGTGGGCGGCCTCCTCTTCCGTCGCCAGCACGGCGCCGAACGGGGCAGGGCGCCCACGCTCATTGGGAGCGATGCCGCCGGTAACGATCAGCCCAACCTCACCGCGCGCCCGTTCCGCATAAAAGGCGGCCATCCGCTCAAAGCCATTGGGCGCTTCCTCCAGCCCCACATGCATCGATCCCATCAGCACGCGGTTGCGCAGGCTGGTGAAGCCAAGGTCGAGCGGCTGAAGCAGGTGGGGGTAGGCCGTCATGTCGGGTTCCTTTATGCAACTGGTTGAATAAAACATGACCGTCGGCCCGACCCGCCGCAAGCTGTTTCAAAACATGGCCGGCGCCGTGACGCCTGCGTGCCCTACATGGCCCGTTCTGGGTTCATTTCAGAAAAGTGACATATGTCTGCAGAAAGTTGTTGCGTTG
>NZ_JBMDKE010000047.1:0-54262 GCF_057809555.1 Niveispirillum sp. FG156
GCCGGGGGCGCCCCTTCCCTACTCAACTCAGCACGCGTCGACCTTACTCGGCAGCCGCTTCCGGCAGGGCCGGCGTTTCGCCGTCTTCGCCCAGCTGCATGGCGCGGTCGCGCTCGGCAGCGATGGCCTTCAGACGGTTGACGACCGAACCGGTACCAGCCGGGATCAGACGACCGACGATCACGTTCTCCTTCAGGCCTTCCAGATTGTCGACCTTGCCCTGGACGGCAGCTTCCGTCAGGACGCGGGTCGTTTCCTGGAACGACGCGGCAGAGATGAAGGAACGGGTCTGCAGCGAAGCCTTGGTGATGCCCTGCAGAACCGGCTTGCCGACCGCAAAGCGCAGATCGACTTCGCCTTCCTTGATCCGCTGCTGAACGGCGCGGTTTTCCTGCTCGAACTCCACACGATCAACCTGATCACCGATCAGCAGGGTGGTATCACCCGGATCGGAGACTTCGATCTTCTGCAGCATCTGACGGACGATCACTTCGATATGCTTGTCGTTGATCTTCACGCCCTGCAGACGATAGACGTCCTGGATCTCATTGATCAGGTAGTTAGCCAGCGCTTCGACGCCCATAACCGACAGGATGTCGTGCGGCACCGGGCTACCATCCATCAGGCTGTCACCCTTCTGGACATAGTCGCCCTCCTGAACGGCAATATGCTTGCCCTTCGGGATCAGGTACTCACGCTCTTCCCCCGTCTCGTCATTCTTCACGACGATACGGCGCTTGGTCTTGTAGTCCTTGCCGAACTCCACCCGGCCCTCGATCTCCGCGATGATCGCGAAGTCCTTGGGACGGCGGGCTTCGAACAACTCGGCCACGCGGGGCAGACCGCCGGTGATGTCACGCGTCTTGGAGCTTTCGCGCGGGATACGGGCCAGCACGTCACCGGCCTGGACCTTCCCACCGTTCTCCACCGACAGGATGGCATCCACGCTCATGAAGTAGCGGGCTTCCGCACCGTTCGGCAGCTTCAAGACTTCGCCATTGCTATCCAGCAGAGCGATGCGCGGACGCAGGTCGGCGCCGCGCGGCTGCTGGCGCCAATCGACCACGACCTTCGCGGAGATGCCGGTGGCCTCGTCCATCACTTCGCGGACGGACAGGCCCTCCACCAGATCGACATAGGTGGCCGTACCCTCGCGTTCCGTCAGGATCGGCAGGGTATACGGGTCCCATTCGGCCAGACGGTCACCGCGCTTAATGGACGCGCCATCAACCGCCAGCGCCTTGTTCAGCTTGGCACCATAGGGCACGCGATGCTTGGCGCGCTCGCGGCCCTGGTCGTCCAGCAGCGCCAGTTCGCAGTTGCGGCCCATCACCACGGGCACACCCTCGCTGTTCATGACGAGGTTGCGGTTGCGGACAATGACCTTGGCGTCGAGCGTTGCCTCGATGAAGCTCTGCTCCGCACCACGCTGTGCCGCACCACCGATGTGGAACGTACGCATCGTCAGCTGCGTGCCCGGCTCACCGATCGACTGCGCGGCGATGACGCCGACCGCCTCGCCCATGTTCACCCGCGTGCCACGGGCCAGATCGCGGCCATAGCAGTGGGCGCACACGCCGTCTTCGGTCTCGCAGGTCAGCACCGAACGGATATGAACCGTATCGATACCAGCGGCGTCGATCAGCTCCAGCTCGCGCTCGGTGATCAGCTCGCCGGCCGGAACGATCATCTCACCGGTCAGGGTGTTGACCAGATCGGCGGTCGAGGTACGGCCCAGGATACGCTCCGACAGCGGAACGATAACGTCGCCACCATCGATAACCGCCTTCACGGTCAGGCCGTTCTTCGTACCGCAATCCACCGTGGTGATAATGGCGTCCTGCGCCACGTCCACCAGACGGCGGGTGAGGTAACCGGAATTCGCCGTCTTCAAGGCGGTGTCGGCCAGACCCTTACGGGCACCGTGGGTGGAGTTGAAGTACTCCAGAACCGACAGGCCTTCCTTGAAGTTGGAGATGATCGGCGTCTCGATGATTTCGCCCGAGGGCTTGGCCATCAGACCGCGCATACCCGCCAGCTGCTTGATCTGGGCCGGCGAACCACGGGCACCGGAATGGGCCATCATGTAGACCGAATTCACGCCCAGACCCGGACGCGGCTGCTCGATGACCTTCATCATCGCGCCGGCGACCTTTTCGGTGGTTTCCGACCAGACGTCGACCACCTTGTTGTACTTTTCGCCCTGGGTGATCAGGCCGTCCAGATACTGCTGCTCGAACTCCTTGACGCGATCCTGGGCTTCCTTGACCAGTGTCTGCTTCTCCGCCGGGATGACCATGTCATCCTTGCCGAAGGAGATGCCGGCCTTGAACGCGTTGGTGAAGCCCAGACGCATCATCCGGTCAGCGAAAATCACCGTCTCCTTCTGACCGCAATGGCGGTAGACGACGTCGATGATGTTGCCGATTTCCTTCTTGGTCAGAAGGCGGTTGATCAGGTCGAACTTGATGGCCGGGTGGCGCGGCAGAATCTCCGACAGCAGCATGCGGCCCGGCGTCGAGGTGACGCGGACGGTGATCGGCTTGTTGTCGGCGTCCACCGTGTGATAGCGCGCCTGCACCTTGGAATGCAGCGTGACGACCTTCGCCGCCAGCGCATGCTCGATCTCGCCGATGGAGCCGAAGACCATGCCTTCACCCACGGCACCCGGCAGTTCCATCGTGATGTAGTACAGACCCAGGATGATGTCCTGGGACGGCACGATGATGGGACGGCCAGAGGCGGGCGACAGGATGTTGTTGGTCGACATCATCAGGACGCGCGCTTCCAGCTGAGCCTCAAGGCTCAGGGGGACGTGCACGGCCATCTGGTCGCCGTCAAAGTCAGCGTTGAAGGCGGTGCAGACCAGCGGGTGCAGCTGGATGGCCTTGCCTTCGATCAGGGTCGGCTCGAACGCCTGGATGCCAAGACGGTGCAGGGTCGGCGCACGGTTCAGCATCACGGGATGCTCGCGGATGACCTCTTCCAGGATGTCCCAGACCTCGGGACGTTCCTTTTCCACCATGCGCTTGGCGGCCTTGATCGTGCTGGCCAGACCGTACAGTTCCAGCTTGGCGTAGATGAAGGGCTTGAACAGCTCAAGCGCCATCTTCTTCGGTAGGCCGCACTGGTGCAGCTTCAGCTCAGGACCCACGACGATAACCGAACGACCGGAATAATCGACGCGCTTACCCAGCAGGTTCTGACGGAAGCGCCCCTGCTTGCCCTTCAGCATGTCGCTGATGGACTTCAGCGGACGCTTGTTGGCACCGGTGATCACGCGACCGCGACGGCCATTGTCGAACAGCGCGTCCACAGCTTCCTGCAGCATGCGCTTTTCGTTACGGACGATGATGTCTGGGGCCTTCAGCTCGATCAGGCGCTTCAGACGGTTGTTACGGTTGATCACGCGGCGGTACAGATCGTTCAGATCCGACGTCGCGAAACGACCACCATCCAGCGGCACCAGCGGACGCAGTTCCGGCGGGATGACCGGAACGACTTCCAGGATCATCCATTCCGGGCGCGTGGCCTCCGGGTAGGTCTTGTAGATGGTCGGGCCATCGGGGCGCTCAATGCGCTCCTTATAACCTTCGAACCGCTCGTAATCGGCGACCGTCTCAACCTCGACCGGGTTGCCCAAGAAGGCTTCCAGCATCTTCAGACGCTTGACGAGCTTCTTGCGCTTGGCCTCGGATGCGGTCTCGCGCAGGTCGTCGCGGCAGTTCGCCTTCTCGGTCACCAGGTCCAGGGAGGACAGCATGTCCTTCAGGGCCTCGGCGCCGATCTTGGCGGTAAAGGTGTCTTCGCCGTACTTGTCCTGGAAGTCGATCAACTCGTCTTCGGACAGCAACTGACCCTGCTTCAGCTCGGTCAGGCCCGGCTCGATAACGACATAGTTCTCGAAGTAAAGGATGCGCTCCAGATCCTTCAGCGTGTTGTCCAGCAACAGGCCGATACGGCTGGGAAGCGACTTCAGGAACCAGATATGGGCAACGGGCGAGGCCAGTTCGATATGGCCCATGCGCTCGCGGCGGACCTTGGACAAGGTCACTTCCACGCCGCACTTTTCGCAGATGATGCCGCGATATTTCATGCGCTTGTACTTGCCGCACAAGCACTCGTAATCCTTGATCGGACCAAAGATGCGGGCGCAGAACAGGCCGTCGCGCTCCGGCTTGAAGGTCCGGTAGTTGATCGTCTCGGGCTTCTTGATTTCGCCGAACGACCAGGAGCGGATACGCTCCGGGCTGGCGATCGAGATGCGGATCTGGTCGAAGCTCTGCGGGCCCTGCGGAGCGCCGAAGATGTTCATCAATTCGGTATTCATGTGCCGTCTCCCCTGGGGGTGTGGCTTCGTCGTCAACAATGGCAGGCGCCGTAGGTTGGGGTGAGGCAAAGCCGAACCCCAACGTTACGTCGGAAGCGCCGCTTGTCGGGGTTCGCTTGGCGCTCACCCCGACAAGCGGCCAAGCTTCCGTCAATAATCGCGCTCGTTCAGCTCGACATTCAGGCCCAGAGAACGCAGTTCCTTGACCAGAACGTTGAAGCTTTCGGGAATGCCGGCTTCGAAATTGTCGTCGCCACGGACGATGGCTTCGTAAACCTTGGTACGGCCGGACACGTCGTCCGACTTCACCGTCAGCATTTCCTGCAGCGTGTAGGCAGCGCCGTAAGCTTCCAGTGCCCACACTTCCATTTCACCGAAGCGCTGGCCGCCGAACTGGGCCTTACCACCCAGCGGCTGCTGGGTCACAAGGCTGTAGGGGCCGATGGAACGGGCGTGGATCTTGTCGTCGACCAGGTGGTGCAGCTTCAGCATGTAGATGTAGCCGACCGTGACGCGGCGGTCGAACGGCTCGCCCGTACGCCCGTCGATCAGCTGCATCTGACCCGAACGGTCGATGCCGGCATCTTCCAGCATGCGGCAGATATCCTCTTCGCGCGCACCGTCGAAGACGGGGGTGGCGAAGGGGATGCCGCGACGCAGGTTATTAGCCAGCTCGATCAGCTCAGCATCGCCCATGTCGGAGATGTCGCTGCCCCACACATCCTCACCATAGATGTGGCGCAGGCGGGCCCGCAGCTCATCCAGGGTCTTGGACTTGATGGCGGCATCGGTCGCCTTGGCCCGCATCTTGTCCAGCATCTCGCCGATCTGACGGCCCAGACCCGCAGCGGCCCACCCAAGGTGGGTCTCCAGGATCTGACCGACATTCATGCGCGACGGCACGCCGAGCGGGTTCAGCACGATGTCGACATTCCGGCCATCTTCCAGGTACGGCATGTCTTCGATCGGGGTGATGCGCGAGATAACACCCTTGTTGCCGTGACGACCGGCCATCTTGTCACCGGGCTGCAGCTTGCGCTTCACAGCCACGAAGACCTTGACCATCTTCATCACGCCGGGCGGCAGCTCGTCACCGCGCTGCAGCTTCTCGACCTTGTTCTCGAACTTCTCCTGCAGGCGCTGGACGCTGTCGTCAAACACCTTGCCGGTCTGCTCGATGAACTCCATCACGCCGTCATCGGCGACGGAAACATGGCGCCACTGATTGCGGCTGAGACCCGACAGCAGCTCGGCACTGATCGCCTCGCCACCCTTCAGGCCCTTGGGACCCGACACGACGGTCTGACCGATCAGCAGTTCCTTCAGACGGGTGTAGAAGGAGCGTTCCAGAATGCCCTTCTCGTCGTCGCGGTCCTTGGCCAGCTTCTCGATCTCGGCCCGCTCGATCGCCAGGGCGCGTTCGTCCTTGTCCACGCCACGGCGGGAGAAGACGCGCACTTCCACGACGGTACCGACAACGCCCGGCGGCAGACGCAGCGACGTGTCACGCACGTCGGAAGCCTTTTCGCCGAAGATGGCGCGCAGCAGCTTTTCTTCCGGCGTCATCGGGCTTTCGCCCTTCGGCGTGACCTTGCCGACCAGGATGTCGCCCGGACGGACTTCGGCGCCGATATAGACGATGCCGGCTTCGTCGAGGTTCTTCAGAGCCTCTTCGCCGACATTCGGAATGTCGCGGGTGATTTCTTCCTGGCCCAGCTTGGTATCGCGGGCCATGACCTCGAATTCCTCGATATGGATCGAGGTGAAGACGTCATCGCGCACGATCCGCTCGGAAATCAGGATCGAATCTTCGAAGTTGTAGCCATTCCAGGGCATGAACGCGACGAGCACGTTACGTCCCAGGGCCAGTTCACCCAGGTCGGTCGAGGGACCATCGGCGATGATATCGCCCTTGATCACCCGGTCGCCCACCTTCACCAGCGGCTTCTGGTTGATACAGGTGTTCTGGTTGGAACGCTGGAACTTCAGCAGGTTGTAGATGTCGACACCGGGAGCCGCCGGGTCCGTATTCTCGGTCGCGCGGACCACGATACGGGTAGCGTCCACCTGGTCGACGATGCCGGCGCGGCGGGCAACGATGGTCACGCCCGAATCACGGGCAACCGTCGCTTCCATGCCGGTACCGACCAGCGGGCTATCCGCCTTGATCAGCGGCACGGCCTGACGCTGCATGTTGGAACCCATCAGCGCGCGGTTCGCGTCGTCGTTCTCCAGGAACGGGATCAGCGCGGCGGCGACGGACACAACCTGCTTGGGCGACACGTCGATCAGGTCGATCATGTCCGGACGGGCCAGCAGATATTCACCACCCTTACGGCAGGACACCAGCAACTCGGCGAACTTGCCATCGCCCTGCAAGGGAGCGTTGGCCTGGGCCACCATATAGCGGCCTTCTTCCATGGCCGACAGGTACACCACTTCCGACGTCACCTTCTGGTCCACCACCTTGCGGTAGGGGCTTTCGATGAAGCCGTACTGGTTCACGCGGGCATAGGTCGCGAGGCTGTTGATCAGACCGATGTTCGGGCCTTCCGGCGTCTCAATCGGGCAGATACGGCCATAATGGGTCGGATGCACGTCGCGGACTTCGAAGCCCGCGCGCTCACGCGTCAGACCGCCCGGCCCCAGGGCCGAAAGGCGACGCTTATGCGTGATTTCCGACAGCGGGTTCGTCTGATCCATGAACTGCGACAGCTGCGAGGAGCCGAAGAATTCACGGACGGCAGCGGCCGCCGGCTTGGCATTGATCAGGTCATGCGGCATGACCGTGTCGATCTCGACGGAGCTCATACGCTCGCGGATCGCACGTTCCATGCGCAGCAGGCCGACACGGTACTGGTTTTCCATCAGCTCGCCGACGGAGCGGACGCGACGGTTGCCCAGATGGTCGATATCGTCGATCTCGCCGCGGCCATCCTTCAGTTCCACCAGGATCTTCAGGATCTTCAGGATGTCTTCCTTGCGGAGCACGCGCACCTGATCGTCCGTCTGAAAATTCAGACGGGCGTTCATCTTCACGCGACCCACGGCCGACAGGTCGTAGCGTTCCTGGTCGAAGAACAGGCCCTGGAACAGCGCTTCCGCGCTTTCCAGCGTCGGCGGCTCACCCGGACGCATGACGCGGTAGATATCGACCAGCGCATCCTCACGGGACGCGTTGCGGTCGGCGGCCATGGTATTGCGGATATAGGGACCGACATTCAGATGGTCGATGGCCAGAACGGGCAGTTCCTGTACGCCCTGCTTCTCCAGCTTGTCCAGCGACGCGCTGCTGATCTCGTCGCCAGCCTCGTACAGGACCTCACCGGTGCGCTCATCAATGATATCGACGGCCAGATAGCGGCTGATGATCTCTTCGATGGGGGCGGATACTTCCGTCAGGCCCTGCTCGACCAGGCGCTTCAGGACGCGCGGGGTCATCTTGGTCTCGCGCTGGACCAGGATCTCGCCCGTGCGGGCATCCACCAGATCGGTCGCGAGCTTCTGACCCTTCAGACGCTCCGGCTCAAAGGCGGTCTTCCAGCCGGCGCCGGAACGGGTGTAGGTCACGGTCTCATAGAAGGCGCCAAGGATTTCCTCCTTGGTCATGCCCTGCGCCTCGTACGGCTGCAGGTCCTTGCCTAGCGCCTTGCGGGCGGCGCGGGAGGCTTCCGTGTCCAGGCCATCCAGCGCGTAGAGCAGCGTGGTGGCCGGCAGCTTGCGGCGGCGGTCGATGCGGACATAGACAATGTCCTTGGCATCGAACTCGAAATCCAGCCACGAGCCGCGATAGGGGATGACACGGGCGGCGAACAGGTACTTGCCCGAGCTGTGGGTCTTGCCCTTGTCGTGGTCGAAGAACACACCGGGGCTGCGGTGCATCTGGCTGACGATCACGCGCTCGGTGCCGTTGATGATGAAGGTGCCGTTGGCCGTCATCAGGGGCATGTCGCCCATGTAGACGTCCTGCTCCTTGATGTCGCGGATCGAGCGCAGGCCCGTATCCTCATCAACATCGAACACGGTGAGACGCAGCGTCACCTTCAGCGGCGCGGCGAAGGTCATGCCGCGCTGCTGGCATTCCTCGACATCATATTTCGGCTGCTCAAGCTCGTACCGGACGAAGTCCAGCACGGCGCGCTCGGAGAAGTCCCGGATCGGAAATACCGACTTGAAGACTTCCTGGAGACCGAGGACCGCCCGCTTTTCCGGCGCCACATCCATTTGCAGGAAGTGGTCATAGGAACTGCGCTGAACCTCGATCAGGTTCGGCATGCGGGTCACCTCGGGGATACGCCCGAAGCTCTTGCGGATACGCTTACGTCCCGTGAACGACTTGGCCATAGAGTGCCTCTCGTGAACTCGCCCGGTGCAATGCGCGCTCTAGTCAATGCCCAAATTCAAGGCATCGGGCCGAAACCCGCCGCCCCAAAACACGAATCGACGCGGGCGCAAATCCAGTTCGGATAGGCGCTTAGCCACGTCGTTATCATCAGCGTCACCCACTTCCGCTGCCGGTGGAAGCCAGGATCTGCCTTGGTTTTTCCCGTCCGAAGCAGGGTTCGACCCCACCCCTTCCGGAACCGCCATGGTCCCGTCCCGGAAAAGCCCGCCATGATAGCGGAACGTTCCGGTTCAGAAAAGACAGACGACGCCGGGCGGCGCCCCCCGTTTCCGGGGGCCACCGTCCAGCGCCCTCTTATGCAGCGAAGATCGCCACTATTACTTGACGGCGACCTTGGCGCCGGCGTCTTCCAGCAGCTTCTTGATCTTGGCGGCCTCGTCCTTCGACACGGCCTCCTTGACGACCTTCGGAGCGCCTTCGACCAGGTCCTTGGCTTCCTTCAGGCCCAGGCCGGTGATGGCGCGGACTTCCTTGATGACGTTGATCTTCTTGTCGCCACCGTCGACCAGCTCAACCGTGAACTCGGTCTGCTCTTCAGCAGCCGGAGCAGCGGCAGCAGCGGCCACCGGAGCGGCAGCAGCGACCGGAGCAGCGGCGGAAACGCCCCACTTCTCTTCCAGCAGCTTCGACAGTTCGGCGGCTTCCAGGACGGTCAGGGCCGACAGTTCTTCAACCAGCTTTTCCAGCTTGGACATGATGCTCTCCTAAGGGAACTAGATAAACGTTGAGTTTGATGCGGCTCAGGCCGCCTCGTCCTTCTTGGCGTAGGCCGCGAGAACGCGGGCCACTTGGCCACCCGGTGCCTGCAGAATACCAGCGATACGGGTCGCCGGGGTCTGGATCATGCCGAGCAGGCCAGCACGCAGTTCCGTCAGCGACGGCAGCTTGGACAGGGCATCAACACCCGAAGCGTCCAGCGTGACAGCGCCGATGGAGCCACCAATGACCTTGAACTTGTCGTTGGTCTTGGCGTAATCGATGGCAACCTTGGCCGCCGCAACCGGGTCCTTGGACCAGGCCATGGCGGTCGGGCCCTTAAACAGGCCCTCGGTCTTCTCGAACTGCGTGCCCTTGAGGGCGATGACGGCGAGCGAGTTCTTGGTCACTTTGTAGCTAGCGCCCGCAGCCCGCATCTTGCGGCGCAGGTCGGTCACTTCAGCCACCGTCATGCCGGACTGCTTAGTCACGACGACGAGGGCTGCCGACTGCAGCTCAAGATTAAGGGCCGCGATCGTAGCTTCCTTCTGTGAACGATCCACGGTTCGCCTCCATTTGGGACAGGACAGCCAAAAAGGCCGTTCCGCCCGGTTACAACACATCCAGGCCGGTTCAAACGAACCAGCCCAGACGGGGTTACCTGTCCCAGAAGCTTCAAGCCATCATGTCCAGGGCGGCTGTCGCCGTCCCGGCGTATCAATGCTTTCGCTCCTGTCTGCGCCGGCTGGTCTATTAAGCGTCAGGGACAGGTCCCATCGGCGCGCGGCGGTCTCGGACAGGGTGGGTCTCCAACTCTTGGAGACCCGGTCCCGTTCCGGCCGAGACCGGAACGGGAAACTCGTTTGAACTTAGGCGTTCAGCGCGGCGACCAGAGCGGCCACGTCCAGCTTCAGGCCCGGGCCCATCGAGGAGGACAGCGAGACCTTCTCGACATAGGTGCCCTTGGCGCCCGAGGGCTTGGCGCGATTGATCGCGGAAACGAAGGCCTTGACGTTCTCTTCCAGAGCTTCGGCAGAGAAGCTGGCCTTGCCGACGCCGGCATGGATGATACCGGTCTTCTCGGCGCGGAACTCAACCGAACCGCCCTTTGCCGCCTTGACGGCGTCAGCGACGTTCGGGGTCACGGTGCCCAGCTTCGGGTTCGGCATCAGACCGCGGGGGCCCAGGACCTTACCCAGCTTACCAACCACGCCCATCATGTCCGGGGTGGCGATGCAGCGGTCGAAATCCATGTTGCCGGCCAGGATCTGCTCGGCCAGATCGTCGGCACCGACCAGATCGGCACCAGCGGCCTTGGCTTCTTCGGCCTTGGCGGCGCGGGCAAACACGGCGACGCGGACGGTCTTGCCGGTACCGTTCGGCAGAACCACCATGCCACGGACCTGCTGGTCGGCGTGACGCGGGTCGATGCCCAGGTTCATCGCGATTTCGACGGTCTCGTCGAACTTGGCGGTGGCGTTGCTCTTCACCGTGGCGACGGCGTCGCCCAGGTCATAGAACTTGGCGCGGTCAACGTTGCCGTTGGCCTTCTTCAGACGCTTACCGATGGCCATGATCAGCCCTCCACCACTTCGAGACCCATGGAACGAGCGGAGCCGACGATCATGGTCATCGCGGCTTCGACGTCGTTCGCGTTCAGATCGACCATCTTCTGTTCGGCGATGGCGCGGACCTGGCTGGTGGTCACCTTGCCGACGGTGGCGGACTTGCCGACCGTGGGAGAGCCCTTGGTGATGCCCGAGGCCTTCTTCAGGAAGTAGGTCACCGGCGGGGTCTTGGTCACGAACGTGAAGGTACGGTCACCATAGGCGGTGATCACGACCGGAATGGGCATGCCCTGTTCCAGCTGGGCCGTCTTCGCATTGAACTGCTTGACGAACTCCATGATGTTCAGACCGCGCTGACCCAGCGCCGGACCAATGGGCGGGCTGGGGTTGGCCTTGCCGGCCGGAACCTGCAGCTTGATATAGCCGACGATTTTCTTCGCCATGATGATCCTCATAGTCTGACGGAGGGCCGGGCCGTTCCGTCATGGGATTTGCGTGGTGCGGCCGCCCTTGGACTTGCGGGCTGAAGCCTCCCACGCGGGAGCCGACCGGTGGAGACCACCGACCGGAAATTCGTCAGATCTTCTCGACCTGGGTATATTCCAGTTCCACCGGGGTGGCGCGACCGAAGATGGAGACCGCGACCTTGAGGCGGGACTTGTCCTCGTCCACTTCTTCCACCAGACCGGTGAAGGAGGTGAAGGGACCGTCCGTGACGCGGACATTCTCGCCCACCTCGAAGGTGATGGAGGGCTTGGGCCGCTCCACACCTTCCTGCACCTGGTTCATGATGCGCAGCGCCTCGGTTTCCGAAATGGCCTGCGGCTTGCCGCCGCCGCCCAGGAAACCAGTCACCTTCGGCGCATTCTTCACCAGATGCCAAGTGTCATCCGTCAGCTCCATCTTCACCAGCACATAGCCGGGGAAGAATTTGCGCTCGGAATTGATCTTGGCGCCGCGGCGCACTTCCACGACCTCTTCGGTCGGGACAAGGATGTCGCCGAACAGCTCTTCCAAGCCCTTCTGCGCAGCCTTCTCACGAACCGCCTGCGCGACCTTCTTTTCGAAGCCGGAATAGACGTGGACGACGTACCAACGCATGGCCATGGGATCAGCCCCCGATACCAAGAATGAGGCGAATGCCGAATCCGAGGATCTGGTCCACCGTCAGGAAGAAGACAGAGGCCAGGATCACCATCACGAAGACCATGGCGGTCGAGACAAGAGTCTCCTTCCGCGTCGGCCAAGTGACCTTGGCGACCTCACGGCGCACCTCGCGCAAGAATTCTGCGGGATTGGTTTTAGCCATGTCGGCGTTGGCCATCATTCCTGAATGCACATACCGTGTTGTCACCCTGGCACTGGCACCGGCTGGGGGCCGGACTTCGGCAGGGGGCCATCCTTATTTAAGGGATGGCAGGAGTGGAGGGGCTCGAACCCCCAACCCCCGGTTTTGGAGACCGGTGCTCTACCAGTTGAGCTACACTCCTACACCGTCGGTTCCAATCCGGGCGCCAGTGACAAAACATCACCATCGCCCCGAGCGGTCCCGGGGAGTGCGGGTTGATAGCGCAGTTGCGCCCGCAACGCAACAACCAGTTTGCACTGATTGCTGATACCCGTTGCAGGGGATCATTGCACCCACCGCATTCCCGGAAAAACGTCGCCGTTGCCGGCAAAGCCTTCCTACAAAAGGAAAAGGGCCGCTGTCACCAGCGGCCCTGTCCTTTACTTTGTTCCTCAAGCGCCGGGCGGCGGCATCCGCCGCCTTGGCTTACGGCACCACACGGTGCCGGGTCAGCAGTCGCTGACCTGGGGGGACCTTACTTGACGATCTTCGACACAACGCCGGCGCCGACGGTACGACCGCCTTCACGGATGGCGAAGCGCAGGCCTTCGTCCATGGCGATCGGGGCGATCAGCTTCACGGCGAAGCGGATGTTGTCGCCGGGCATCACCATTTCCGTACCTTCCGGCAGGGTCACCGAACCGGTGACGTCCGTGGTGCGGAAGTAGAACTGCGGACGATAGTTGGCGAAGAACGGCGTGTGACGGCCACCCTCTTCCTTCGTCAGGATGTAGGTCTCAGCCTCGAAGTCCGTGTGCGGGTTGATCGAGCCCGGCTTGGCCAGAACCTGACCACGCTCGACGTCCTCACGCTTCGTACCACGCAGCAGCGCGCCGATATTGTCGCCAGCCTGGCCCTGGTCCAGCAGCTTGCGGAACATTTCAACGCCGGTCACGGTCGTCTTCACGGTGGCCTTCAGGCCCACGATCTCGACTTCCTCACCGACCTTGACGATGCCCTTCTCGACGCGGCCCGTCACCACGGTGCCGCGGCCCGAGATCGAGAACACGTCTTCGATCGGCATCAGGAACGGCTTGTCGATCGGACGCTCCGGCTGCGGGATGTACCGGTCAACCTCGGCCATCAGCTTCAGCACGGCTTCACGACCGATTTCCGGGTTCGTGTCGTTCAGGGCGCAGACGGCGGAGCCGGGGACGATGGGAATGTCGTCGCCGGGGAAGCCGTAGGAGGTCAGCAGCTCGCGCAGCTCCAGCTCCACCAGCTCAACCAGGTCCGGATCGGCCAGATCCATCTTGTTCAGGAACACGACCAGGGCCGGCACGCCGACCTGACGGGCCAGCAGAATGTGCTCCCGCGTCTGCGGCATCGGGCCGTCAGCGGCCGAGCACACCAGGATCGCGCCGTCCATCTGCGCCGCGCCGGTGATCATGTTCTTCACATAATCGGCGTGGCCGGGGCAGTCCACGTGGGCATAGTGACGGTTGTCCGTCTCGTACTCGACGTGAGCGGTCGAGATCGTGATGCCGCGGGCCTTCTCTTCCGGCGCCTTGTCGATCTGGTCGTACGCCGTGAACGTGGCGCCGCCCTTTTCGGCCAGCACCTTCGTGATGGCGGCCGTCAGAGACGTCTTGCCATGGTCAACGTGACCGATGGTGCCGATGTTGCAGTGCGGCTTCGTCCGCTCAAACTTTGCCTTAGCCATGGTATCCTGTGCCCTTGCCTGCTGCGATCTCTAGAAGACGCCGGGTCGTGGAAAACGGATTGTCTGGAGCGGGTGAAGGGAATCGAACCCTCGTCGTAAGCTTGGAAGGCTTCTGCTCTACCATTGAGCTACACCCGCACGGGTCGTTCGCCCACTCAACCGACTAACGTCACCACAAGCAGAACGGCGCGCCCCATATTCTGGGGCGCGCCTGAACTGGTGGAAGGGGCTGGATTCGAACCAGCGTACGCTATGCGGGCAGATTTACAGTCTGCTGCCTTTAACCACTCGGCCACCCTTCCGCGGTGCCGTTCTCGGCCAGCGGCCTGAACGGAGTGCGGGTTATAAGGATTAAATCGCCCCTGTCAACGCCAATCTGACATGCGTCTTCATTCTTTCTATCCGCTGGCGGAAATCCTGGGTTTGAACGAAAGTGCGTAAATGAGAAACCGACCCCCCTCCCCTAAATCCGGTCGCCCCGGTGGTAAAGGCGGCGCCAGCGGTAGCGGCGCCGGACGCCCCGGCGCCCGCTCCCCCTCGCGCGATACCCGTCGTGATGATGACAATCCCCGCGCGGCGCGTGGCCCCAAGGCCGGGGGCAAGCCCGGCTTTGCCAAGCCCGCCCGCGATGGTGACGCGCGCCCGCCGCGCGGCCCCCGCCGTGAGGATGATACGCGCGGCGCGCGTACCGGCGGCGACAGCCGTCCGCCCCGTGGCCCGCGTCCCGATCGGCGCCCCGAGCGGAACGATGACCGCCGGGATGATCGGCGTGACGATCGCCGCGATGACCGCCGGCCCGCTGCCGGCCAGGACCGAAGCGGCGCCGAACGCCGCCGCCCGATGAGTGCGGCCGAGGAGCTGGGTTTCGAACCCACGCCCCTGCGCGCCACCACCGGCCCGGCGCTGAACAAGCACAATCTGCTATATGGCGTGCATGCCGCCTCGGCGGCCTGGATGAACCCGCGCCGCAAGATCCGCGACCTGTTCGTCACCGAATCAGGCCTGGAGGCGCTGGAAGAGGCGTTCCAGAAGGCGTCCGATGCCGAGCTGGACCGGCCCGAGCCGCGCCTGGTGGAAAAGGAAGAGATCGACAAGCTGCTGCCGCCCGGCGCCGTGCACCAGGGCGTGGCCCTGTCCTGCGCCCCGCTGGCCGAGGTGGAGATCGAGGATGTCGTCGATGCCGCCGCCGACGATCCGCTGGCCCTGGTGGTCGTGCTGGATCAGGTGACGGACCCGCACAATGTCGGCGCCGTCCTGCGTTCCGCCGCCGCCTTTGGCGCCAAGGCCGTGATCGTGCAGGACCGCCACGCCCCGCCCGTCACCGGCACCCTGGCCAAGACGGCATCGGGCGCGGTGGAGGCGGTGCCGCTGGTGCGCGTCACCAACCTGGCCCGCGCCATCGATCAGTTGAAAGCCGCCAGCTTCTGGACCGTCGCCTTGGCCGAATCGGGTGCCCGTCACCTGCATGAGGTCGATCTGTCAGGCCGCACGGCCCTGATTCTCGGCTCCGAAGGCGACGGCATCCGTCGTCTGACGGGCGAACGGGCCGATGAAATCGTCAAGCTGCCCACCGGCGGCCCCGTCGGCAGCCTGAATGTTTCCACGGCAGCCGCCGTGGCTCTTTACGAGGTCGCGCGGCGACGCTAATGTCCCCGCCCGTTCGCCGGAGGGGTCCTCCCTCCGGCAACTCGCCTGGATCGCCGGCTTAGCTCAGTGGTAGAGCAACCGCCTTGTAAGCGGTAGGTCGTCAGTTCAATCCTGACAGCCGGCACCAGTGCCCCGTCTGACCAAAGGGTTGCAGGCGGCTTTCAAGCTGCGGACGCCGCAGCATCTTTTCCGAAATTCGTTACGGAACCCACGGGGCCCTTTCGGCTGTCCCGATCCGTCTTCCGCCGCCGCTGATCCAGACGGATCGTGCAGGCGCGCGCCTATGCATCCGCCCGCCCGAATTTGGTTCGTTGAGTGAATATATTCAATATTCTCTCTATACGTTAGAGCTACACCAATTTAAACGTTGAAGAGTCATATAACCAACAGATATTCTCGTAAATGGATACGCCGACTGCCGTTTTGTCCTTGCTGAAAGGAACGGCCAGGAACAGAACTCCAGTGACCTTTCGGGCTGCTGACAGATCAGCCTGCGGCTTTCACAAGCACCGACAGAATGGTTTGCCCCGGCATATCGGCGGGCGAGGCGACGTGCGCCCTGCCCCAAGCAACCGCGGAAGGCGGTATTCGGAGATCCTAAATAACAATGACTTGATGGAGCATAGAAATGCCTGCTGTTGCCTATGCAACCGGTAATGGATCGACCACGGCCTTTACCATGCCCTGGACGGTTTCCAATCCTCTGCTTTTCCTGTCTTTCCAGGACGGCGCCTGTGTCCCGCCCACGGCCTATACGATCAGCGGCACGACGATCACCTATACCAGCGCACCGCCGAACAACGCGCAGATTTGCTGGCGAAACCTGTCGTGACTTAGCGCCCCACGGGGGAGCGCCCCCCTTCCGGGCTCTGGCGCCCGGACAATCAGCGCGACCTGCACCCTCGACGCATATCCCGCCGGTGCTGCGCCTTACCGGTCGGTAGAGGCTGACAGCCGCCCGAACGCGGCCTTGAATCCTTGCGTCATCGCCATTCGACAGGAACGGCGCGTTCCAGACCCATATCGGAGCGAATCCTATGCCTTTGACCGTCATGTATCCGCGCACCATCGCCGGTGCGCCGCTGACCGTGCTCGACCAGACACCCGGCGGCACCACATCGAACTATGGCCCCATCCTGTCGGGAATGCCCGGGCCGTTTCAGGTGGGGGCGGGTTCCTACCCCATCACCTCGAACGTCACGATCACGCAGCCGCTGCAATTCTGCATCGGAGCGCGGCTTGTCATCGCTTCCGGTGTCACGCTGACAATCAACGCGCATATCGATGCCGACTGGTACCAGCAGATTTTCGATACGAGCGCATCCAATGCCAGCGTCGTCGGCACCTTTGGCAACAGCAGCATCTCCCCAGGCTGGTGGGGGGCGGTGCCGAACGGTCACCCCAACGGTTCCGGAACGAATAATCTGAAGGCTTTCCAGGAATGCCTGCGGGCCCGCCACCGTTCCGACAGCGTGGCGGCGCGCGTGTTCGTGCCCGCCGGTCGCTGGTTGATCGAGGGGCCGGCGGCGGCGGCAGTGCCGGGGCTGGCCGCAGCCGGGCTGCTGCAGCTCTATCCCGGTGACTGCATGACGGGTGAAGGCTGGGACAGTTGCACCATCATCGTCGGCAATACCAGCAGCGGCAACGTCATCTCCGTCGGCGCCCCCAACACGCAGGGTCCGCCATCGGAAGTGGGCGGCTTCATGCTGGTCGCGGAGATCGGGGGCGCCTTCAGCTGCAACGGGCTGATGGTCTATGCCAATGGCGCCCAGGTACGGGATGTCTGGATCAGCGGCTTCTCCACGGGCCTGCGACTGGACAGCACGGACCAGTTCGCCCGCAATTTCGTGGTCGAGCATTGCTCTGAGGGCCTGCGTGTACAGCGCGGCGGCACGACCGTCAGCGATGGTGAGGTTTTCCTCTGCGGCAACGCCATCATCATCGAGCATCAGGATAATCAGGGCATCACGGTGATGGACAATGTCCGCGTCGTGGGCCGTGATCAGGCGCAGTCGGGCGGCCTGGGCATCGTGGTGACAGGAACCACGACCAAGGCCCAGATCATCAACTGCGCCGTGGAAGGCCAGTTCCTTACATTGGGCTATTGGCTGGTCAACACGCCATGGACGCAGCTTACCAATTGCAGTGCCAAGATGTATGGCAATGCCGACGGTCTGCGCATCGAAGCGGCTTCCGGCGTGCTGGTGGAGAATTTCCAGGCCGAGGTCTATGACGGCACGCCCAGCAGCAACAAAGGCATTGCCGTCATCAACAATAGCGGCACCGTGTCGATCACGGGTGGGCGGGTCCGGAACTTCTGGTACGGCGCCTATAATGAAACGGCGGGCGACACTGTCTGCTATACCGGCCTGATCGCCAACGGCAACCGGTTCCGCGGTATGCATACGGAACGCTGCACCACGTTGAACGTGGTCGGCGGCTCCTATTCCTACAATAGCGGAGCGGGTTCCAATGATTGCGGCATTTTCGGCCTGATCGCGGCGGCGGCGGATGTCCACCTCTATACGGGGGTGCTGGCGGTCAATGGTGGTGCCGCGACTCAGGATTACGGCATCCGCTATCAGATCAACGTGGTTGGTGCCCGCGTCCGCATATCCGGCGCAACCGCTGCGATGAACAACACCACCGCACAGGTGACCGCCGCCGGCGGCACCTATACGGCGGCGCCGCAGTTCGTGGTTGGCGCCGAAGTGGTGACAGCCTGAGAGGACGTGCCCCCGGCGGCAATATCGCCGGGGGCACCCCACCCCTTGCGCACCCGCGCCCAGCGCACTAGCGTGGCGGCACCAATAAAGCTCGCGGGAGCCATAAAGTGTCTGTCAGCCTCCATACCGTTCCCTACCAGGGTGACGCCGTCCTGGCCGATCTGTTGCGTGCCGACGGGATTGACCGGTCGGTCGCGTCCGTCCGGGACCTGATCGCCGGGGTCAATGCTGCGCCGGATGGGGAATTGCCCCATGCCTGGCTGGATCTTGTGTCGGCCCGGCGGTCGGATGCGACGTCGGAGCAGTTGACGGCCCTGCGTGCCACCATCGACCGGCCCGCCGACCCGGCCACGGGCGACCATGCCGCCCGTCTGGCCGCATTGCGCGCCGAGTTGAAGCGCCGGGGGCTGGACGGTTTCGTCGTGCCGCGCGCCGATGAGTATCAGGGCGAATATGTGCCGCTGCGCGGCAGCCGTCTGGCCTGGATCAGCGGCTTCACAGGGTCGGCGGGCGCCGTCGTCGTGCTGCTGGACAGGGCCGCCATCTTCATCGATGGCCGCTACACGATCCAGGCGCGCCAGGAAGTGTCGCCGGGCCTGTTCAGCTATCACCATCTGATAGAGGAGTTTCACGGCGACTGGGCAGCGGCCAACCTGCCGGCCGGCGCCAAGCTGGGCTTTGATCCCTGGATGCATACGGGTGCCTGGGCCGACAAGATGCGTGCCAGCCTAACGCCCGCCGGCGTGGAACTGGTGGCGACAGAGGGCAGCCCGGTTGACGCCGTTTGGGCCGATCAGCCGCCCGCCCCGCTGGGCGTGGTCAACATCCAGCCGCTGTCCGCCGCCGGTCGTTCCGCGTCGGACAAGCGCGCCGATATTGCCCAAGCCCTGGCCAAGCTGAAAGCCGATGCCACCGTGCTGACCCAGCCGGACAGCATTGCCTGGCTGTTGAATGTGCGCGGGGCCGATGTGCCCTGCACGCCGCTGCCGCTGTCCTTTGCCACTATCCGTGCCGACGGCAATGTCGACTGGTTCGTGGATCGCCGCAAGCTGGCACCGGGCCTGGAGGAGCATCTGGGCAATCAGGTTTCCATCCGCGCACCTGATGAGCTGGCCGGCGCGCTGGACACCCTGGGGGCGGCGGGTGCCAAGGTCCGCCTGGATGGCGGCACCGCCGCCCTGTGGGTGGTGGATCGTCTGGCCAAGGCGGGGGCGAAGCTGGACCAGGGCGGCGACCCTTGTGTCCTGCCCAAGGCCGTGAAGAACCAGACCGAGATCGAGGGCGCCAGGGCCGCCCATCGCCGCGATGGTGCGGCCCTGGTCCGCTTCCTGCGCTGGTTCGATGAAGAGGCGCCGAAGGGTGGGCTGGACGAGCTGACCGTGGTGGACAGGCTGCACAAGGCCCGTCAGGGGGCTGCCGATTTCCGGGGTCCCAGCTTTGAGACGATCAGCGGGGCCGGCCCCAACGGCGCCATCGTGCATTACCGCGCGACCCCGGCCACCAACCGCCGGATCGAGAATAACAGCGTCTTCCTGCTGGATAGCGGCGGGCAGTATCTGGACGGCACCACCGACATTACCCGCACCCTGGCCGTCGGCGATGTCGGGCCGCAGGCGCGCCGGCATTTCACCCTGGTGCTGAAGGGCCATATCGCGCTGAACCGCGCCCGGTTCCCCGCCGGCACCGCCGGCAGCCAGTTGGACAGTCTGGCCCGCCAGTTCCTGTGGCAGTACGGGCTGGATTACGACCATGGCACGGGCCATGGCATCGGTTCCTACCTGTCGGTGCATGAAGGGCCGCAGCGTATCGGCAAACAGCTGAACAGCGTCACCATCCTGCCCGGCATGATCTTCTCCAACGAGCCGGGCTATTACCTGACCGGGTCCTATGGCCTGCGCATGGAGAATCTGGAGCTGGTGGTGCCGGTGGCGATCCAGGGTGCGGAGCGGCCCATGCTGGGCTTTGAGACGCTGACCGTCTGCCCCATCGACCGCCGCATGGTCGACCGCGACCTGCTGACCGGGGAAGAGCGGGATTGGGTCAACGCCTATCATGCGCGGGTGAAGGCGGAATTGTCGCCGCTGGTCTCGGGCGATGATCTGGCCTGGCTGGAACAGGCGACGGCGCCGTTGCTGTAACAGGGCTGTCGCATGCGCTTGCGCTTATGCGACAAAACCCATCACCCCTTGGCTGTGTACGGCGCCTCCAGGCCCGCCGTCACATAATCGATGACGCGGGCGGCCACGGCGTCCAGATCATCCAGCTGGCACAGGCCGCCCGACAGCGTTTCCAGACGCTTCATGTCGGTGTAGAGCGAGTGCTGCACGCCCATGGCGAAATGCAGCCGCCAATAGACCTCATGCTGCGGCAAATGCGGCAGGGCGCGGGCGAGCGACAGGGCGAAGCGCTGCAAATGCCCCACCTCCTTGTCCAGCATCTCGCGCGCCTCTGCCGGGCCATCGCCGCGCGCAAAGGCCACGAACTGGTTGTAAAGCGCCAGCCGGGTGGAGGTGAAGGAATAGCGGATGGCGGGAAGGACCAGGGCCGCCACAATCTCCCGCACGGGCGGGGTGCCGCCGCCGGCCCTCTCCTCCGCCTCCCGCAGAAGGCGGGCGCGGGCGCGGTTCAGCTCGATGGCGCCGCGCCGGAACAGGGCGATCAGCAGCGCATCCTTGGACCCGAAATGGTAATTCACGGCGGCCAGATTGACGCCCGCCGCCTGCGTCAGCTCCCGCAGCGACACCGCCGAGTAGGTCTTCTCCGCAAACAGCTTTTCCGCCGCGTCCAGGATCACCTCCTTGGTATCCTGACGCCCGCCGGTCGATTCCATGTCGGCGGCGATATCGGCCCCTGCCTTCATCCTGCTTCGTCCCCAGTTTGCCCTGAACCACCCCTTGCCGGGGCATATTGAGTCCGTATCAAACGGCTGTTCATACTTTACCGGGCGGATGCGGCCGCGCCAACCGTCCTGTAACCCCATCATTCCGCATGGCTGACGTAACGGAAGGTCCATGCCCCCGCATGCATTGACTTAAACGGGCGTTTGAATTTAGCATGCTGTCAAAGGAACAACGCGGCATCATGGTTGGATGCCGTCAGCAGGGGGAAGGCCAGATGACCCAGTCGCCCGTCCGTTATGACCGCCAGGGTGCGGTCGGCATCGTCACCGTGGACAGCCCGCCCGTAAATGCCCTGTCGCAGGCCGTACGTCAGGGCCTGTGGGACCGGGTGACGGAAGGGTTCAACGATCCCGCCGTGACGGCACTGATCATCGTCGGTGCGGGCCGCACCTTCATCGCCGGGGCCGACATTGCCGAGTTCATCAAGGGCGGCATGGGCGAGCCGGACCTGAACGACGTCAACGACCTGATCGAATCGGGCCCGAAGCCGGTGATCGCCGCCCTGCACGGCACGGCGCTGGGCGGCGGGCTGGAAGTGGCCTTGTCCTGCCACTACCGCGTTGCCGTGCCCAAGGCGCTGGTCGGATTGCCGGAAGTGAAGCTGGGCATCCTGCCCGGCGGCGGCGGCACACAGCGGCTGTCGCGACTGGTGGGGGCTAAGACCGCGATCGAAATGATCACCAGCGGCGCCTTCATCCCCGCCGCCAAGGCCCAGGCGCTGGGTATCGTCGATCATGTCGGCGAGGGGTCGGACCCGCTTTCCGTCGCCCTGTCCTTCGCCGCATCCCTGCAAGCTGGCCCGCATAAGCGCACCCGCGACCGCGAGGAAAGGCTGGCCGCCGACCGGGGCAGCAGCGTGTTTGATGAGGCGCGGGCGGCCCTGGCCAAATCCGCCCGTAACCAGTTCGCGCCCCAGCGCTGCGTCGATGCCGTGGAAGCGGCCTTTACCCTGCCGTTTGATCAGGGGCTGACGCGGGAGCGTGCCCTGTTCATGCAATGCATGGCGCATGATCAGGCCAAGGCCCTGATCCATGTGTTCTTTGCCGAACGCGCCGTGACCAAGATCCCCGATGTGCCGCCCAGCGTGCCCGCGCGCAAGATCGGCCAAGTCGCGGTGCTGGGCAGCGGCACCATGGGCGGCGGCATCGCCATGAACTTCGTCAATGCCGGCATTCCCGTGCGCCTGCTGGACCTGGATCAGGCGGCCCTGGACCGTGGCATTGGTGTGATCGCCAAGAATTATGCCGGCACCGTCGCCAAGGGCAAGCTGTCCCAGGCCGACATGGACAAGCGCCTGTCCCTGATCCAGCCCACCACCGACTATGCCGATCTGGCCGATGCCGACCTGATCGTGGAGGCGGTGTTTGAGGATGCGGATGTGAAGGCCAAGGTCTTCCGCCGCCTGGATGAGGTGGCAAAGCAAGGTGCCATCCTGGCGTCCAACACCTCCACCCTGGACCTCGACGCCATCGCCGCCAACACGGGCCGGCCCGCCGATGTCATCGGCATGCATTTCTTCAGCCCGGCCAATGTGATGAAGCTGCTGGAGGTGGTGCGCGGCACGCATACGGCGCCGGATGTCATCGCCACCGCCATGGCCGTGGGCAAGCAGATCGGCAAGGTCAGCGTGCTGGTCGGCAATTGCGACGGCTTCGTCGGCAACCGCATGGTGCAGTATTACGCGACCGAGGCGCAGCGTCTGGTGATTGAGGGGGCGTCCATCGAACAGGTGGATCAGGCGGCCCTGGAATTCGGTCTGGCCATGGGGCCGTTCGCCATGGGCGATCTGGCCGGGCTGGACGTCATGGGCTTCATCCGCGCCCGTCGTGTGGCCGCCGGCCTGATCTATGGCACGCCGCTGTCCGACCGGATCGATCCGGCGCGCAAGGGGCAGAAGAACGGGCGCGGCTGGTACCGGTATGAGCCGGGCAACCGCACCCCCCTGCCCGACCCCGACGTGACAGCCGTGATCGACGCCTATCGCGCCGAACGTGGCATCACGCCCCGGACGTTCAGCAACGATGAGATCGCAAAGCGCCTGATCTATTCGCTGGTGAATGAGGGCGCGAAAATCCTGGAAGACGGCATGGCACTACGGGCCGGCGATATCGACATTGTCTATATCTATGGCTACGGCTTCCCCGCCTGGCGCGGCGGCCCGATGAAGTTCGCGGAACTGTCGGGGCTGGACAATGTCCTGGCCGACATCACCCGCTACCACAATGATGCGGTCGCGGCGGGCGATGCCGATGGCGGCTATTGGGAGCCGGCACCACTGCTGCAACGGCTGGTGGCGGAGGGGAAGAAGGGCTTTGGGTGACGGGGTTTGCTTGATCGTCATCCCGGCGAAAGCCGGGACCCAGGGGCCACAAGGTCCGCGCGTTTCCATCCAACCGTCTCGCCCCTGACCCTGGGTCCCGGCTTTCGCCGGGATGACGGGAAGGAGCTTCACCTGAATGAAAGCCCCCGCCATGACCGCCATATTCGAGATGTCGCCCCGCGCCCGTGACCTGCATGAGCGGGTCACGGCCTTCATGGATGCCTATATCTACCCCAACGAAAAGGCGCTGGCCGCGCAGGTGGCCGAAGGTCCGACACGGTGGAAGCCGGTGCCGTTGCTGGAGGAACTGAAGGCCAAGGCCAAACAGGCCGGCCTCTGGAACCTGTTTCTGCCGGAAAGTGACCTGGGCGCCGGCCTGACCAACCTGGAATATGCACCGCTGTGCGAGATCATGGGGCGCAGCCATTGGGCGCCGGAAGTGTTCAACTGCTCAGCCCCTGATACCGGCAATATGGAAGTGTTGGTTCGCTATGGCACGGAAGAACACAAGGAACGCTGGCTGAAACCGCTGCTGGCCGGTGAAATCCGCTCTGCCTTTGCCATGACGGAACCGGAGGTGGCGTCATCGGATGCCACCAACATCGCCACCCGCATCATCCGCGACGGCGATGATTATGTGATCAATGGCCGCAAATGGTGGATCAGCGGGGCCAGCGACACGCGCTGCAAGATCATGATCGTCATGGGCAAGACCGACCCGGACGGCACCGACCGGCATCGCCAGCAATCCATGATCCTGGTCCCCACCGATACGCCGGGCGTCACGGTCAAGCGGCCCCTGCCCGTCTTCGGCTATGACGACGCGCCGCATGGTCATTCAGAGGTACTGTTTGAGAATGTGCGCGTGCCGGCCAGCAACCTGCTGCTGGGGGAGGGGCGGGGGTTTGAGATTGCGCAGGGCCGCCTGGGTCCCGGCCGCATCCATCATTGCATGCGCCTGATCGGGGCATCCGAACGCGCCTTGGAGCTGATGTGCCAGCGGCTTTCCAGCCGTGTGGCCTTTGGCAAGCCGGTGGCGGCGCAGTCGATCTGGCTGGAACGTATTGCGGACGCCCGCATCGCCATCGATCAGGCCCGCCTGCTGACCCTGCAGGCAGCCCATATGATGGATACGGTGGGCAACAAGGTGGCCAAGGCCCAGATCGCCATGATCAAGGTCGTAGCCCCCAACGTCGCCTGTCAGGTCATCGACATGGCCATCCAGGCCCATGGCGGCGGCGGCGTCTGCGATGATTTCCCCCTGGCCTGGGCCTACGCCAGTGCCCGTACCCTGCGCATCGCCGACGGCCCGGACGAGGTCCACCGCAACCAGATCGGCAAGATGGAACTGGGCAAGTATCGTTGATTGTTCCCTCAAGCGCCGGGCGCCGCCATCCGGCGGCTTGGCTTGCGGCACCACGGGGTGCCGGGCCGGCAGTCGCCGACCTCCGGCGGTCATTTTCAATGAGCGCCGGTATAATTCACCCCATCCCGAACCACCCCGCATCGCGGGCCGCATTCAGGCGGTCTGCGATATGGTCCCAAAGCGCCGGGCACCCCGCCGCGATGGGCGGACCGACGCGGGACACCACCTGTTCATAGCGCACCCCGTTCTCCCACCAGCTCTGGCCATTATTGGCAAGGTTCAGCAGGACGGGGGCAGCGCGGTCCATGGCCTGGGCGAACCGCGCCTCCCGGCTCTGCCCCGCCTCGAATTCCCGCCACAGGTCCAACAGCGGCGCCCCCTGCCCGTCCGGCAGCAGCCCCAGGATACGCGCCACCGCCTGTTCCTCCGCAGCCTTGCGTACCTGCCGGCCCGCTTCGATGAAGAACAGCGTGTCGCCCGTCTCAATCTCCCCGATATCATGGACCAGCAGCATGCGGATCACCTGGTCCATGTCGGTGCCGGGTTCGGCATGGGGTGCCATGGCCAGGGCCAGCATGGCGAGGTGCCAGCTATGTTCGGCTGAATTCTCATACCGATCCTGGCCCAGCGGTTTCACCTTGCGCGTCACCGCCTTCAACCGGTCCAGTTCCAGAATGAACGCCACCACCTGTTCCATCACACCCTTCCTGTGCCTTGTCTGCACAACAGGATAAGGGCGGGCGGGGCCGGACAAAACCGGCTATGGTTCGCGACACTACGGACGGATTGGTCCGCAATAGGAGCAGATCATGGACCGGTTCGGCGGCATTCATCTGTTCATGCAGGCGGCCCAGACGCGCAGCTTCGTGGAGGCGGGGCGGCTGTCGGGCGTCTCTGCCTCCGCCGTGGGCAAGGCGGTGGCACGGCTGGAGGAACGGCTGGGCGTGCGGCTGTTCCACCGCTCCACCCGCAGCATCACCCTGACGCCAGAAGGCAAACTGTTCCTGGACCATTGCCAGCGCATCCAGGCGGAAATGGCGGCAGCGGAGGCGGCCCTGGCCGGCGCACGCACCACCCCCGCCGGCCCCCTGCGCATCGCTATCCCGGCGGTGGCGGAGGCGGCATTGCTGCCGCTGCTGTCCGGCTTCATGCGGACCTATCCCGACATCATGCTGGAGATCGACGCCAGCGACCGGCTGGTCGACCTGATCGAAGAGGGGTTTGACGCCGCCATCCGTACCGGCGCCCAGGCCGATTCGCGGCTGATGGGCCGGCGGCTGGGTGGCTTCCGTCATCAGATCGTGGCGGCGCCTGCCTATCTGGCGGAACGGGGCAGACCGCAGACGCCGGCGGACCTGTGCCGGCATGCCTGTCTGCACCATCGCCACCCGGTGACGGGCAAGCCGGAACCCTGGCCCCTGATCGCGCATGATGACGCCCCACCACCCGACCTTCCCGTCGCCGGGATCGCCGGCACAGCCCAGGCACGCGCCATGCTGGCCGCCGATGGGTTGGGCATTGCCTGCGTTCCGGACTTCGTGGCCCGCCCGCTGCTGGATGCGGGGCGGCTGGTGGATATGCTTGGCGACCATGTCATGGCCGCGGGACAATTTCATCTGCTGTGGCCCGCCGGACGCCATCTGTCACCCCGGATCAGGGCCTTCCTGGACCATGTAACCGCCGGTTTCGCTTTGACGAGCGGTTGAAAACAGGTGGCGTTTTCCACTTGCCCCTTGGGCGAATCCGATGTGTGCTGTTAGTCATACGTTGGCATGCAAAAAGTCCGGTAAACGGACGAACGGGAGGAACTGCATGCGGTGGCTAGGGGCACTGCTGCTGTCATTGGTGATGCTGACGCCGTCCGAGGGCCGGGCGGCGGATAATGAGATTCGCACCTATCGCATCGAACATAACGCCTCCCCCGCCGGTCACAGCGTCCGTTCCTATTACCTGGATCTGATCGAGAAAATCCTGGCCGATACGGAGGCGGAATATGGGCCCGCACGGTTGCAGAAGGTACCGGAGGATGTGCCCCAGGCCCGGCTTCTGGCGCAGCTGGCGCATAACAAGCTGGACCTGCTCTGGACCACCACCAGCAATCTGCGCGAAGGGATCGTCACCCCCATCCGCATCCCCTTGGATATGGGCCTGACGGGACAGCGCGCCCTGGTCATCCGCGCCGACCGCAAGGCGGAATTCGACAAGATCACCAAGCTGGAGGAACTGTCGCAACTGAAGGCCTGCCAGGGTTCCTACTGGCCCGATACGGTCGTGCTGCGCGCAGCGGGATTGCGGGTGGTGGAATTCAACTGGATCGATATGGCCTATCCCGGCCTGCATGATGGCCGCTGCGACTATCTTCCCCGCGCCTTGAACGAGATTGACGGCGAAGTAGACGCCATCGGCGACAAGAATGTCATCGTCTATGACCGGCTGCTGCTGACCTACCCGCTGCCCATGTATCTGTTCGTGGCGCCTAACCAGCCGGAACTGGCCGAACGCATGCGGGTCGGTCTGGAGCGGATGGCCTATGGCGGGGACTTGCGCCGTTTTATGGAGCAGCATCCCGCAACCTCCATGATCTTCCCCCTGACCCGGTTCCAGGGCGCCCGCATCTTCCATCTGCCCAATCCCGACCTGCCCGCCCAGACGCCCCTGACCGACAAGGCCCTGTGGCTGGAGGTGGAGGCGGAGATGACCCCACGACCAAGGTCGTAAGCTTCCGGGCGGGCATTGCGCCCTGTTCATGGCCGGTTTACTCTGCACACATGGCGAAAAGCCCACCACCCGGCGCCCGGAGAACCCGGTAAAGCCGGGGGTTACAGCAGGGGAGGGATGGACGCATGCGGCGACCCGCGACCGGCTTCAACCGTCATGCTGGGGAGGGCCGCAATGCGTGTGCGTAGCCCCCAGGATCTGGTGGGCGGCATCGCCCTCATCCTCCTGTCCCTGCTGGCCTTCAGCCAGATCGGCGATCTGAAATTCGGCACAGCGTCGCGCATGGGGCCGGGATATTTCCCAACCGTGCTGGCCGGTCTGACGGGCCTGATGGGCGTGATCATCGCGGGCCGGTCATTGGTGCTGGACGGGCCGGCGCTGGACCAGTTGCATTGGCGTCAGGCCCTGCCCATCCTGGGGGCCATTCTGGCCTTCGGGCTGGCCATCCGGCCACTGGGGCTGGTCATCGCGTCGGCACTGCTGTTCGGGATCGCGGCGTTTGCCTCGTCCGACACGAAATGGCGGGAATTGCTGGTGGTCAGCGCCGCCCTGATCCTGTTCGCGGTCGGGCTGTTCGTGCTGGCCCTGGGCCTGCCCTTCCCCCTCTGGCCGAGGTTCTGATCCATGGATAATGTCTTTTCCAACCTCGCCATGGGGTTCGGGGCGGCGGCCACGCCCATCAATCTGGGCCTGTGCTTCATCGGCGCCCTGGTCGGCACGCTGATCGGCGTGTTGCCGGGCCTGGGGCCCATCGCCACCATCGCCATCCTGCTGCCTATCACCTTCTACCTGGACCCGCTGGGTGCGCTGATCATGCTGGCCGGCATCTATTACGGCGCGCAATATGGCGGCAGCACCACGGCCATCCTGGTCAATATGCCGGGCGAAACCTCGTCCGTCGTCACGACCCTGGACGGGCATCAGATGGCGCGAAAGGGCCGGGCCGGGCCGGCCCTGGCAATCGCGGCGCTGGGCTCATTCTTTGCGGGCTGTGTCGCCACCTTCATCGTGGCCCTGTTCGGCCCCGTACTGGCCGCCTTTGCCCAGAATTTCGGGCCACCGGAATATTTCGCGCTGATGCTGGTGGGTCTGATCGGCGCCACGGTCCTGGCCAGCGGGTCGGTGGTGAAGGCGGTGGCTATGATCATTGTCGGGCTGCTGCTGGGCTGTGTCGGGTCGGATATCGAAACGGGCGAACCGCGCATGACCTTCGGCATCCCGCAGATCGCGGAGGGGATCAATTTCACGACCCTGGCCGTGGGCCTGTTCGGGGTGGCGGAAATCCTGCGCAATCTGGAGAAGACCGCCGACCGCTCCGTCCTAGGCGCCAAGATCACGGGCCTGATGCCGACCTGGGCCGATATCAAGCAAAGCGCCATGCCCATCCTGCGCGGCACCGGCATCGGGTCGGTCCTGGGTATCCTGCCCGGCAATGGGGCCGTCCTGGCGCCCTATGCCAGCTACACGCTGGAAAAGAAAATCTCCAAGACCCCGTCGCGATTCGGCAAGGGCGCGATTGAGGGGGTGGCGGGACCGGAAAGTGCCAACAATGCCGGCGCACAGACCAGCTTCATCCCCCTACTGACCCTGGGCATTCCGCCCAATGCCGTGATGGCGATGATGGTCGGCGCCATGACCATCCAGGGCATCGTCCCCGGCCCGCAGGTGATGAATGAGAACCCGACGCTATTCTGGGGCATGATCGCCAGCATGTGGATCGGCAATGCCATGCTGGTCATCATCAACCTGCCGCTGGTCGGCGTCTGGGTCCGGCTGCTGAAGGTGCCCTACCGTATCCTGTTCCCGGCCATCCTGATGTTCTGCTGCATCGGGGTCTATTCCATCAACTCATCGGGGGTGGAGGTGATGCTGGTCGCCCTGTTCGGGGGTGTCGGCTACTTCCTGCTGAAGCATGGTTTTGAACCCGCACCCCTGCTGCTGGCCTTCGTTCTGGGGCCGCTGATGGAGGAGAATCTGCGCCGGTCCTTCCTGATCGCGCGCGGTGATCCGTCGATCTTTGTCACGCGGCCCCTGTCGGCCAGCCTGCTGGTCATTGCCCTGATCCTGATCGCCATCGTGCTGCTGCCCTCGGTGCGCAAGCGGCGCGAGGAGGTTTTCCAGGAAGAGGATTGACCCCACCCCTGTCCCCGAAACAAATCACACAAGACCAAACCAGGAGGATCCATGCGCTTTGCACCCATCGCCCTCGCGGCGGCCCTGCTGATCGGGGCCGGCACGGCCCAGGCACAGGATTACCCGACCCGTCCCGTGACCATGGTCGTCCCCTTCGCGGCGGGCGGCCCGACGGATACGGTGGCCCGCCTCGTCGCGCAGTCGATGAGCAAGACGCTGGGCCAGCAGGTGATCGTGGAGAATGTCGGCGGGGCCGGCGGCACCATCGGGGCGGCACGCGTGGCCAAGGCCGATCCCGATGGCTACACCATCCTGCTGCACCATATCGGGCAGGCGACGGCGGCCACCCTGTATCGCAAGCTGCCCTATGATCCCAAGGCCGATTTCGCGCCCGTGGGCCTGGTCACCGATGTGCCCATGACCATCGTGGCCAAGAAGGATTTCCCGGCCAAGGACCTGAAGGAACTGGTCGCCTATGTGAAGGCCAACCCGGACAAGGTGACGCTGGCCAATGCCGGCGTGGGCGCGGCGTCCCATCTGTGCGGCATGCTGTTCATGCAGGCGCTGGGCACCGCCCTGACCACCGTGCCGTACAAGGGCACAGGTCCGGCCATGAATGATCTGGTCGGCGGTCAGGTCGACCTGATGTGCGACCAGACCACCAACACCACGGGTCAGATCAAGGGCGGGGCCATCAAGGCCTATGCCGTGACGACGGCGACCCGCGTCCCCTCCCTGCCCGACCTGCCGACCACCAAGGAAGCCGGCCTGCCGGCGGTGCAGGTCGCCGTCTGGCACGGCATCTATGCGCCGAAGGGCACGCCCGACGCCGTGACCAAGAAACTGTCCGACGCCCTGAAAGTGGCGCTGAAGGACGCGACCGTGAAGCAGCGCTTCAACGAACTGGGGACGGAGCCGGTCAGCGACGACCGCGCCACGCCCAAGGTTCTGGGCGATTTCGTGGTGGCGGAGATTGACCGCTGGAAGCCGATCATCACGGCGGCGGGGGTCTACGCGGATTGATGGGATCGGAAGGGGGCGGGTCCACATAGCCCGCCCCCTTCCAGTAATAGTCGGTGACCCGTGACAGGCTACGGTCCATCCCACGCATACCGGCCTGTAGCTTTGCCAACGTGCCATCCTCATACTGGCGGACCGTGCTGAGATAGAGATAGATCGGTTCCCGCAGCAGCGAGAAAAAGGCCCCCACGGCTTCCGGTCTGAATCCGCCCTGCTTCAGATGCCAGCCCAGGGCCAAGCGGGTGCCGATCAGCGCGTCCAGCCGCCCGCCCATGATCATGGATAGCCCCAGGGAAAGGTCGCGAAGCTCCACCAGCGTAACCGAGGGTGGCAGCTTGTCCGTAACATCCTTCCGATTATTCCCGCGCAGCACGCCAATACGGCATTCCGCCAGGTCATCCGGGGATTGCGGACGTAGGCCCGGTCTTGTGACCAACCCCATGTCGGCATAGCCGAAGATACCAACGGGTACCGCAGCGCCCCGCAATTCCGGCAGTTCGAAGAAGATGATCAGGTCAAGTTGACCGGACTTGATGCCCATGATCAGGCGGATCGGCGGGCCGGGCCGGCTTTGAATGTCAAAGCCGCTATGCCGGGACAGATCCGCGATCACCTCGTTGGCAATTCCCTGTTGAGGGTCCTCCGGCAAATGCCAGGGCGGTGCCTCCATAACTCCACAGGTCAAGGTTCTTGCCAGGGCTTGCGCCGGCAGGCCCGTTGCGGCGGCGGCCAATATCGTTCCAAGCATCGTACGGCGCGGAACCCTGATCATAGGCCACCCTCACCCAAGACGACTATGCCGGCCTATTGATCCCCATACCCGTCCATGATGATCGGATCGCCGCCTAGACCGCGCAGCATGTCGGCCACCAGCGCCGTCACCGTTTCCAGCAGGGCCGGGTCGGTGCAGCGCAGGACCAGGGCGGTGGAGACCTTGCCCTGCCGGAAGGCGGGGTAGGAGCCGATATCGACGCCGGGATAATCGGCGGCGATGGCGCGCAGCGTGTCGGCGAAGCTGCCCTCCGGGATGGCAGAGGCCACCGACTTGGTCTTCACCACCGGCCCGCCCACCAGCCGGTCACCGATACCGGTCAGCATGGCCTGCATGATCATGGGCACGCCGGCCATAACGAAGACATTGCCGATCTGAAAGCCGGGAGCGGTGGAGACGGGGTTGTCGATCAGGATCGCCCCTTCCGGCGTGTTGGCCATGCGCAGCCGCGCCTCGTTCAACATGCCGGTGCCGGCATAATGAAGCTCCAGCCGGCGCACAGCCTCCGGATTGCGGATCAGGGGCAGGTCGAAGGCCTTGGCGATGCATTCCGCCGTGATGTCATCATGGGTGGGGCCGATACCGCCCGTCGTGAAGACATAGGTGTAACGGGTGCGCAGCGCATTCACCGCCGCCACGATCTCCGCCTCTTCATCCGGCACCACGCGCGCTTCCCGGAACCGGATGCCCAGCGTCCCCAGATGCTTGGCGATGAAGGCCATGTTGGCATCCTGGGTCCGGCCGGACAGAATCTCATTGCCGATGATCAGCAGGGCTGCCGTGGGGGCGGTGTCGGTCATTCAGGGCTCCGAGTTCAGGGCGCGGGGATCATAACGCCAGGGGGCCTGGTTGGCGAGGGGAAGGCATGGGTTGCACCCTCACCCTCCCTCTCCCGCAAGCGGGCGAGGGACTTAACTTTCACCCCTCGCCCACGAAGGTGGGAGAGGGAGGGGCCCGTTGGCGCCAGCCAATGGGAGCAACTGTGTTGTTTTAGGATGGAGCTTGTTTCCAAGTTTTGCGGTCACGCAGGATAGCGTTGAGAGTCACAATGATTTTTCGCATGAGTGCGACTGTGGCAACTTTCTTGGATTTGCCGTTTTGAAGCATGCGTTGGTAGAATTCCCCGAGGGTGGATTTGCTTCGAGCTGCGGCGCGGGCGGCCATGTAGAGAGCGGTACGCACGGGGGCTCGACCGCCGGCGATGGCTCGTTTTCCCTTTCCGGCCCCGCTGTCACGGTCGAAAGGAGCCACGCCGACCAGGGCGGCGATGGCGCGTCGGTTGAGGGTGCCGAGTTCGGGTAGCAAGGCCAGCAAGGTGGTGGCCACCACCTGCTTGACCCCTTTGACGGACTTGAGCAATGCCAGCTTCTCCGCGGCCCCGTCGAGTATCGGCAGGGTCTGGAGGATCAGCGCCTCCGTGGCCTTGATCTGCCGGTTGATCAGGGACAGGCGCTGGGTGTTCTGCTCGCGCAGCACCGGGTTGCGTGTCATGCCGGTCTGATTGGTGTTGGCCGTCCTCTCCGCCACCAGCCGTGTCCGGTGGCTCACCAGTTCGGCCAACGCCTCGCGCGCGGGGTCGAGGGTCTCCGGATGGATCTCCGCTGCCTGGGCATATCGGGCGATGATCCGCGCATCAATCCGGTCGTTCTTGGCTAACCGGCCAAGGCTGCGAGCATAAAGGCGCACGCGCAACGGATTGACCCGCCGCACGTCAAGCCCCGCCTCCAGCAACCGGCGACGCACCCCGAGTTCGTGGTGACCGCTCGCCTCAAAAGCAACCACAACCCCCGACAACGGGCCAGGACCCGCTGCAAGATGCCCGATCAGGCCCGACCAGCCTGCTTCGTCATTGCTGAAACGCTCGAACCGTTTCTCCGCGTCAAACCAGATATCAAGCCATGCCTTTGAAACGTCGATGCCGACAAACATCAGAGAAAGTGCCATAATCCGCGTCTCCCTGCCTTGCCTGTACGGGCGTCGTATGCCCGGGCAACTGTTCGGGTGGGGCGAAAAACGGTGCTGACCAGGCTCCCATACGATGGTTCGCAGCCAAAACGAAGGGCATCTAAGGGTGAACGGTCGGACAGCCGCTGTCGGGGGGGGGGGGGCGCGCCCCAACCCCGACAACACCTACTTAATCACGAATCTCCACACACAAGGGTGAGGGTAACCCCGCCTCCCTTACCCCAGCACCAGATCGTCGCGATGCACCATCTCGTCCCGACCGCGATAGCCCAGGACGGCCTCGATCTCCGCACTGCGCCGCCCGGCGATGGCGCGGGCGTCAGCAGCGCCATAGGCCGACAGGCCGCGCCCGACGGTGCGCCCGTCCGGTCCCTGGATCAGGACCAGATCGCCGCGTTCAAACTCTCCTTCCACCCCACGCACCCCGGCGGGCAACAGCGACCCGCCCTTCAGGAGGGCGGCGACGGCACCAGCATCCAGCGCCAGGGTGCCCAGCGGCTTCAGGCTGCCCGCGATCCAACGCTTGCGGGCCGTGCGCGGCTCCGACCCTGGCACGAACCAGGTGGCCAGCGCTCCGCCCTGGTCCACCGGCGTCAGCAGGGCCGACAGCGGATTGGGGCGCTTGCCCATGGCGATGGCCATGCGGCAGCCAGCGGACAGCGCGATGCGCCCAGCCACGATCTTGGTCACCATGCCGCCGCTGCTGTAACCCGGCGGCGGCTCACCGGCCATGCCCACAATCTCCGGCGTGATTTCCTGGACGATGGGGATGTGCTTTGCGTCCGGGTCCTTGCGCGGATCGGCGGTGTAGAGCCCGTCAATGTCAGACAGCAGGATCAACGTATCGGCGCTGATCATCTGCGCCACGCGGGCGGCCAGCCGGTCATTATCGCCAAAGCGGATTTCGGCGGTGGCCACCGTGTCATTCTCGTTGATGACCGGCACCGCACCCAGTTTCAGCAGGGTTTCAATGGTGGCGCGGCCATTCAGGTGGCGGCGGCGATCCTCCGTATCGTCCAGGGTCAGCAGCACCTGCGCGACGGTGATGCCATGGCGGGCCAGCGTTTCCTGATAGGCGTGCGCCAGACGAATTTGCCCCGTCGCGGCGGCGGCCTGTTTTTCCTCCAGCCGCAGGGGACGGCCCACCAGACCCAGATGCTCCCGCCCGCAGGCAACGGCACCGGAGGTGACGATCACCACCTCCACCCCGCGTGCGCGCAGGGCGGCGACATCGTCGGCCACGGTATCCAGCCATTCGGTGCGGATTTTGTGGGTGTCGGGATCGACCATCAGGGCCGACCCGATCTTCACGATCAGCCGCCGCGCCGAACCCAGATCCTGCGAACCCGCCAACAACGCACCCATGGCAATCATCCCGCCCCAAGAAACCTGCCTCGCTTATGCTTTTCGGCAAGCATCGGGGTCAATGCACGAAGGAATATTGCCGGTATGCTTTGGCGGCGGGGTGGTTCCGCGGATTACGGCTACGCCTAATCCGCGCTACAATTTCAAGCATGGGATGGAGCGTAGCGCGGATTAGCGATCAGCGCTTGAACCGGTAGCTGACCTCCACGATCCCGTGATCGTCTTGGCTGTCATGGAAAGTGAAGCCCAGGTCGCGGCACAGGCCCAGCATGCCGGCATTTTCGCGTAGGACCTCGCCAAACACCTCCTGGATGCCCCGGCTGTCGGCATAGGCCAGGATTTCTTTCATCAGGCGGGAGCCCAGGCCCTTGCCCTTCATGTCGGACCGGACCAGCACGGCATATTCGGCCCGCTCATTGTCCGGGTCGGCGGTGATGCGGACCACGCCGAAGATGGGGCCGGGCTTGTCCGGGTCGCTCAAATCCTGCGGGATGGCGACCAGGGCCATTTCGCGGTCATAGTCGATCTGGGTCAGGCGGGCCGCCATCTGATGCGACAGGCGGCGCATGGGCGCGAAGAAGCGCAGGCGCATATCCTCCACGCTGGTGGCCGCGATCATGTCATGGATCGCCGGCTCATCCTCCGGCCTTATGGGCCGGACCAGGAATTCGCGGCCCGACCGCAAGGTCAGCGTATGTTCCAGCTTCTTGGGGTAGGCGCGGATGGCCAGCCGTTTTAGCGACCGCTCGGTCAGCGGCGTCACCTTGATGCGGGCATCCAGGGCCAGCACGCCGGCCTCATCGGCATAGAGCGGGTTGATATCCAGCTCCGCGATTTCCGGGAAATCGGTGATCAGCTGGCTGACCTTGGTCATGGTCAGGGCCACGGCGTCCAGGTCGGCCCGCGCCATGTGGCGGAAACCCTGCAACAGCTTATGGATACGGGTGCGGGCCATGGCGTCGCGCGCCAGGTTCAGGTTCAACGGCGCCAGGGCCAGGGCCTTGTCGTCCAGCACCTCCACCGCCACGCCACCGGCCCCGAACAGGATGACCGGCCCGAACAGCGGATCATCCACCATGCCCAGGATCAGTTCCTGCGCGCCGGGCCGGTGCGCCATTTCCTGTACCGTGAAACCCTCGATCCGGGCGTCGGGCATGGCGGTGCGGATACGTTCCAGCATGGCCTCCGCCTCCGCCCAGACCTGCGTTGGCAGCAGGTTCAGCGAGACGCCGCCCAGGTCGGATTTATGCGTGATGTCGGGCGACAGGATTTTCAGCGCGATACGCCCGCCCAGCCGCTTGGCCGCCCGTTCCGCCTCTGCCGGGGCGGCGGCGGTGACGGTCTGGACGCACGGAATGCCATAGGCGCGCAGGACCTCCTTCGCCTCAAACTCCGACAGCCAGCCGCGCCCGTCGGCCAGCGCGGTATCAATGACGGGGCGCACGGCCCCCATATCCACATCGAACTGTTCCGGCGCGCTGACCGGCGTTTCCATCAACAGTTCCTGGTTGCGGCGATACTGCACCAGATGCAGGAAGGCGCGGATGGCCTGGTTCGGCGTCTGGTAATGCGGGATGCGTGACTGGTCCAGAAGACGGCGCGACGGGGCCGCCTGCTGCTCCCCCAGCCAGCAGCCCAGCACCGGCAGGCGGCGGCCACCGCCGGCCCGGCTGTTCTGTTCCCGCACGATATCGGCCACGGCCTGGGCAGCGTCGGCGCCGTCGGCCACCGCCGTGGGACAATTCATGACCAGGACGGCGTCGATATTCTTGTCCGCCATCACGATTTTCAGGGCGTCGGCATAGCGCCTGCCATCCGCGTCGCCGATAATGTCCACGGGGTTGCCATGGCTCCAGGTCGGCGGCAGCACCTTGTCCAGCTGGGCCAGCGTTTCCGGCGACAATTGCGCCAGCCGCCCGCCGCCGGCGATCAGGGTATCGGTGGCCAGCACGCCCACCCCACCGCCATTGGTGAGGATGGCCAGCCGGTCGCCGCCGATCTGCACGCCGGTGGCAAGCGTTTCCACCGCCGCGAACAGCTCGTCCAGCTCACCCACGCGCAGCATGCCGGCACGGCGGAAGGCGGCGTCATAGACGGCGTCGGCGCCAGCCAGGGCGCCGGTATGCGAACTGGCAGCGCGCGACCCTTCCTCGCTGCGGCCCGCCTTGATGACGATCACGGGCTTCGCACGCGCGGCGGTGCGGGCCGCCGACATGAATTTGCGCGCAGAGGTGATGGCCTCCACATAAAGCAGGATGGCCCGCACCGACCCGTCCTGCCCCAGATAATCCAGCATGTCGCCAAAATCGACATCGGCCTTGGAACCCAGCGAGATCAGGTGGGAGAAGCCGATGCCACGCGGTGTGGCCCAATCGACGATGGAGGTGACCACCGCGCCCGACTGCGCCACCAGGGCGATATCACCTTTCAGCGGCGGCACATGGCAGAAGCTGGCATTCAGCCCCTGGCCGGGCACCATGATGCCCAGGCAGTTCGGCCCGATGATACGCAGAAGATGCGGGCGGGCGGCGTCCAGCACCGCCTGCTGAAGCTTGCGGCCCTCCTCCCCCATTTCAGCGAAGCCGGCGGTGATGATCACGGCGGCCTTGGTGCCGCGCGCACCCAGTTCGGCGATCAGGCCCGGCACGGTGGCGGGCGGGGTGGCGATGACAGCCAGTTCCGGGGTGATGGGCAGGTCGGAGACCGACGGATAGGCCAGCACCCCCTCAATCGAGCGTTCGCGCGGATTGACGGGCATGATCGGCCCGTCGAACCCGGCATTGAACAGGTTGCGGGCCACCACCTTGCCCACCGACTTGTCCCGCCGGCTGGCCCCGATCAGGGCGACGGAGGCGGGCTTGAACAGGCTGTTCAGATTACGGATGGTCATGGCGGCTCCTGGCGTCCGGGATCACGCGTCACGGCAGCATGCCGCAAACGGCGGTCACCATAAACCACGACCATGGGCGGGCGATGACATGGGTCAATCATTCACCCGGAAACAGCGATCAGATCCACCAGGTTTCCGGATTGAGGATCGGCCGGTCGTCAATGGCGCGCAGCAGGCCGACGATGGACCGGACCAGCCACCAGAGGGCCACCACGAAACCCAGCAGGATACCGATGCCGATGAAACTGGTCAGGGCTGCAACCACGATCCCCACCACCCCCATCCAGAAGGTGCGAATGATATAAGTGATGTGCGTTTCCCACATCGTGCCATAGGCCTCGCCCCGCTTCAGGTAGGCGATGATGACGCCGATCAGGCCGAACCCGACAATGGTCAGCAGATTGCAGATCACCACGATCATGCGCAGGGAACTGTTGCTTCTGTGCCTACCGTAATCGGTCATCCTATGTCTCCCCCCTTTGTTCCGTATGGAAACCAAACCATGCCGGCATTGCGGACAGAACGACAACAAAAAGGCCACGCCGGGCTGAACCGGCGTGGCCTTTTTTCCAACCGACACGGTTTTTGTATCAGCCCTGGGCAGCAGCCCGCTCAATGCTTTCCTGGATCAGCTTGGCGGCCACATCCGCCTCGTCCCAGCGGACGATGCGGACCCACTTGCCATGTTCCAGGTCCTTATAGTGCTCGAAGAAGTGGGCGATCTGCTCGACCAGGATCTGCGGCAGCTGACGGTAGCTGGTGATGTCCTTGTAGAACGGATGCAGCTTGTCCACCGGCACGGCCAGGATCTTCTCATCCATGCCCGCGTCATCTTCCATGATCAGCACGCCGATGGGGCGGGAGCGCAGGACGACGCCGGGGACCACGGGGGTCGTACCCACCACCATCACGTCGATCGGATCGCCATCCAGCGCCAGCGTGTGCGGGACGAAGCCGTAATTGGCCGGATAGAACATCGCCGTGTGCAGGAAACGATCGACGTAGAGCGCGCCGCTATCCTTGTCCAGCTCGTACTTCACGGGCTGGCCGCCCTGCGGGATCTCGATGACGACGTTGATGTCCCAGGGCGCGTTCTTGCCGACGGGGATCTTGGTGATGTCCATGGTTACGGCCTTCTTGGCAACTGAACAGAGTGAATTACCGGCGCGATCCTAGCCGAGTGCACGTGCGAAATGAAGTTTGCGGAAGGATGACCCGCTGTGCATTTCCGCCGCATCTACCAAGGTCGTAGGTCAAACCCGGCACTGGAACGGCAAAGGGCCGCCGGGTTGCCCCGGCGGCCCTTTCCTTAGGGCTGGGTCTGATCCCTGCTTACTTCTTCTGCGGCGCCGGGGCAGCCGGGGCGGCGGGCATGGGCGAACCGTCAATGTTGAACTTCTCAACCTTGGCGGTCTTCTCCAGACCCTTCACCACGTCCTCGGCGATCTCCTGGGCCACCATCTGGCGCAGCTGCGGCGTGGCCTGGTCCAGCGTCGGGGGGACCTGCTTGCGCTTGTCGGTCAGCTTGATGACATGGAAGCCGAATTCGCTCTGCACCGGGGTGGTGCTCACGTCACCAACCTTCATGGCGAAAGCGGCGTTGGCAAACTCGGGCACCATGCGGTCCTTGGTGAAATAATCCAGGTCGCCGCCACGGTCCTTGGTCCCGTCGGTGCCCTTCTCCGCCGCCAGCTTGGCAAAGTCGGCGCCGCCCTTCAGCTGCTTGATGATAGCGTCGGCCTCTTCCTTGGTCTTCACCAGAATGTGGCTGGCGCGCACTTCGTCCTGCGGCGGGTTTTCCTTGATCCACTTGTCGTAGGCGGCCTTGATCTTCTCAGGGCTCATCTTCTTGTCGATCTCGGCCTTCAGCCAGGCCTGCTGGACGAACTGCTCCTCGGCCTGCTTCAGGCGCTTCTTGACGTCGGCGCTGTCCTGCAACTTGGCCTTGTAACCGGCCTCGGTCACCAGCTGGGCCTGGATCAGCTGATCGACCAGCTGCGGATAGATCATCTGCAGGGGCATCTGCTGTACCTGCGGGTCCAGCTGCTGCAACAGGGCGATCACGTCGGAACGCTTGAATTCCTTGCCGTTGGCGCGGGCGACGACCGGGTCGTCAGCCAGGGTGGAACCAGCGGCGGCGGGCTTGGCGGCGGGTGCTGCGGGCTTGGCCGCGTCCTGGGCCATGGCCGGAGAAAGGGCAACGGCGGCGACCGACCCGAGGGCGGCGACAACCAGAGCGGCACGCATGGTCTTGAACGACATCTGTGGGGGTTCCCTGCAAACAATCTGGTCGGTCGGCAGGAACATCCCCAGCAGACCGCACCGGCATAAAGCATGACAGGCCATGGGCAGGCAAGGGGCCACGCACATGGCCTTAAGGCCAGTACAGAACCCATCCGCGTGGCCATTTCATGGCTGCAACGCCCCGGAAAGGCGCGTTGATGTGGCATTGCCGCATTGACCGATGCGATGCGCGGTCTTATCTGTGACGGGCGCTGGAATGGGCGAGGCCTGTTCCGGTACAAACAGCCTTCCCGGCGGCCCGACCGGCCGTAACCGGGATATCGTCATGTCCGGTGTCCTTCGCGCCTGTTCCTTTTCTGGAGTGCCTCTATGTTCGGTTCCATCGCCCGCAAGCTGTTCGGCAGCGCCAATGAGCGGGTGGTCAAGGGTCTGCGCAAGCGGGTGGAAGCCATCAACGCGTTGGAGCCGAAGCTGTCCGGCCTGTCCGACGCCGAGCTGCAGATGCGCACCGACTGGCTGCGCGACCGGCTGGAAAAGGGCGAGACGCTGGACGCCATCCTGTCCGATGCCTTTGCGACCGTGCGCGAAGCGTCCAAGCGCGTCATGGGCATGCGGCATTTCGACGTACAGATGATCGGCGGCATGGTGCTGCATTCTGGCAAGATCGCCGAAATGCGCACGGGCGAAGGCAAGACCCTGGTCGGCACCCTGGCTGTCTATCTGAACGCGCTGCAGGGCAAGGGCGTGCATGTCGTCACCGTGAACGACTATCTGGCCCGCCGCGACGCCACGCATATGGGCAAGCTATACAGCTTCCTGGGCCTGACGACGGGCGTCATCGTGCATGGGCTGGATGACGAGGAACGCCGCGCCGCCTATGCCTGCGACATCACCTATGGCACCAACAACGAATTCGGCTTCGATTATCTGCGCGACAATATGAAGTACCGCCTGACCGACATGGTGCAGCGGCCCTTCAATTACGCCATCGTCGACGAGGTGGATAGCATCCTGGTGGATGAGGCTCGCACGCCGCTGATCATCTCCGGCCCGTCAACCGACGGTTCCGAACTCTATATCGCCATCAATAAGGTGATGGCGCATATCGGCGAGGGCGATTTCGAAAAGGACGAGAAGGCCAAGGCCGTCTCCATGACCGAGTCGGGCACCGAGAAGGTGGCCCAGATCCTGAAGGACATGGAACTGCTGAAGACCGGCGACCTGTACGACATCCATAATATCTCCCTGGTCCATCACATGAACCAGGCGCTGAAGGCCCACCAGCTTTTCACGCGCGACGTGGATTACATCGTCAAGGATGACAAGGTCATCATCATCGACGAGTTCACGGGCCGCATGATGGAAGGCCGCCGCTATTCCGAAGGCCTGCATCAGGCGCTGGAAGCCAAGGAAGGCGTGTCGATCCAGCGCGAGAACCAGACGCTGGCCAGCATCACGTTCCAGAATTATTTCCGCCTGTATCCGAAGCTGTCGGGCATGACCGGTACTGCCATGACCGAAGCCGCCGAGTTTGCGGAGATTTATGGTCTGGAGGTGGTGGACATCCCCACCAACCTGCCCGTGGCCCGCACGGATAATGACGACGAGGTCTACCGCTCTGCGGCGGAGAAGTACGAGGCCATCGTCAAGCTGGTCGAGGAATGCCGCGCGCGGCAGCAGCCCATGCTGGTTGGTACCGTTTCGATTGAGAAATCAGAAACCCTGGCTGCATTGCTGAAGAAGCGGGGCATTCCGCATAATGTGCTGAACGCCCGCTATCACGAGCAGGAAGCCTATATCGTTTCGCAGGCGGGTCGTCCCGGTGCCGTAACGATTGCCACCAACATGGCCGGTCGCGGCACCGATATCCAGCTGGGCGGCAATTTTGAGATGCGGGTGGAGTTCGAACTGGCCGACGTGCCGGAGGGTGAGGAGCGCGACCGCCGCATCCAGACCATCCGCGACGAGATCGCGGCGGCCAAGGATGTCGTGCTGAAGGCCGGCGGCCTGTATGTGGTTGGTACCGAGCGCCATGAGAGCCGCCGTATCGACAACCAGCTGCGTGGCCGTTCGGGCCGTCAGGGCGATCCGGGTGCGTCCAAGTTCTTCCTGTCGCTGGATGACGATCTGATGCGCATCTTCGGCAGCCAGCGTCTGGACGGCATGCTCCAGAAGCTGGGCCTACAGGAGGGTGAAGCGATCATCCATCCCTGGATCAACAAGGCCCTGGAAAAGGCGCAGCAGCGCGTCGAAGCCCATAACTTCGAAATCCGCAAGAACCTGCTGAAATACGACAATGTCATGAATGACCAGCGCAAGGTCATTTATGAGCAGCGCAAAGAGATCATGGAGGCCGAGGACATCCAGGAGATGGTGGTGTCCATGCGCCATGAAGTGATCACCGACATGGTGCGCCGCGCCATCCCGGAAAATGCCTATGCCGAGCAGTGGAACGTCAACCTGCTGCACGAGGAATGCCTGCGCCTGCTGGGTGCCGACCTGCCGGTCCGGGAATGGGCCAAGGAGGAAGGCATCGCGGATGAGGAGATCAGCGAGCGTCTGCTGAAGTTCGCCGACGACAAGATGGCGGAAAAGGAAGCCGCCTATGGCGCCGAACTGTTGCGCAATATCGAGAAGAGCCTGCTGCTCCAGATCCTGGATCAGGTCTGGAAGGATCATCTGCTCTCGCTCGACCATCTGCGCCAAGGCATCAATCTGCGCGCCTATGCGCAGCGTGATCCGCTGAACGAGTACAAGAAGGAAGCGTTCGAGCTGTTCTCCGGCCTGCTGGATAACCTGCGTGAGCAGGTGACCCAGATGCTGATGCTGATCCAGGTCCGCGTCAACGAGCCGGAGCCGATGCCCATGCCGATGCCGGAATTCGGCCAGGAAACCCGCATGGACCCGGCCTTCGGCGGCCAGCCGCCCGCCGATGCCCCCCTGCCCGAGGGCATGGTGCGCCGCGCTTCCATCCCGAATTTCGGCATGGGTGCCGCCGCCTTGCCGGTGGCGCAGGAAACCGACCTGACCGATGGCGAAGCCTGGGTGAACACCCCGCGCAACGCCCCCTGCCCCTGCGGCAGCGGCAAGAAGTTCAAGCATTGCCACGGTGCCGCCGGTTAACGGCGGCACGCACTAAGCCGAAGTGCCGCCGGCTGACGGCGGCTGAACAGTTGGGCGCTTGCGTAGCGCGGATTAGGCGCAAGCCGTAATCCGCGGAGACCCCGTTAATCTTGTCCCGCGGATTACGGCTTACGTCTAATCCGCTCTACCATCCGCCGCATCATAGAAGCGGCACGTTTGTTAGGAGTTCTGGCGTCATGCCGAAGATGGTGTTCATTGAAACCGACGGCACCCGCCGCGAGGTGGATGCCCCCCTGGGCCTGTCGATCCTGGAAGTGGCCCGCCGCCACGATATCGACCTGGAAGGCGCGTGCGAAGGCTCGCTGGCCTGTTCCACCTGCCATGTCGTGGTCGCACCGGAATGGTACGACCTGCTGCCCGACGCGCAGGAAGATGAAGAGGATATGCTGGATCTGGCCTTCGGCCTGACCAAGACCTCCCGCCTGGGCTGCCAGATCCGCATCACCCCGGAACTGGACGGGCTGACGGTCAAGCTGCCGGGCGCCAAGTAAGATAGACACGTCATGGCGCTGATCCGTCAGACCCTGCCGGACATTGCCACGCCGGGCGGCCTGTTCGACCGGCTGCGCGGGGCCACGCGCCCCGCCTGGGACCGCTATGTCCGCCACCCGTTCGTGGCGGGCATGGGCGATGGCACCCTGCCGGAAGCCTGCTTCCGGCATTACCTGATCCAGGATTACCTGTTCCTGATCCATTTCGCCCGTGCCTATGCGCTGGCCGCCTTCAAGGCCGACAATCTGGCCGATATGCGGGCGGCGGCGCGGTCCATGGCGGCGATCCTGGATCTTGAAATGGGGCTGCACGTCAAATATTGCGCGGGCTGGGGCCTGGATGAGGCGGCAATGCAGGCCGCACCCGAGGCGCAGGGCACGCTGGCCTATACGCGCTTCGTGCTGGAACGCGGGCTGGCCGGTGATCTGCTGGACCTGCATGTGGCGCTGACCCCCTGCATCATCGGCTATGCCGAGATTGCGGCCAACCTGCTGACCGATCCGGCGACAAAGCTGGACGGCAATCCCTATGGCGACTGGATCGCCATGTATGCCGACCCTGAATATCGGGCCGTAGCGGCGGCACAGGTGGCCCTGCTGGACCGGCTGTCGGCAACGCGCGGCGGTGAAGCCCGGTTCAACGACCTGACCCGCAGCTTCGATGCCGCCAGCCGGCTGGAAGCCGGGTTCTGGGACATGGGGCTGGGGCTGCTGCCATGAACAAGGCGGCGCACCCCGCGCGCGCCGACCGCCTGACCTTGCTGGCGCCGCTGCTGCTGGTCCTGTCCGTCTCCATGCCGCCGCTGGGGGGTGGGCTGGCCAAGGATGTGGCGCAAGGGCATGACATTCTGGCGCTGGCCTTTCTGCGCAACGCCATCTCCGCCGCCATCATGCTGGCCATCGTCCGGCCTTCCTTGCGCAATCTGACGGGCGCGCAATGGCGGGCGGCGGCGGCACTTGGCGCATCGCTGGCGGCCATGAACGCGTGCTTCTATCTGGCGCTGGCGCGGCTGCCGCTGGGTGTGGCGGTGGCGATCGAGTTTCTGGGGCCGCTGGCCGTTGCCATGGTCGGTGCCCGGCGGGTGGTGGATTATCTCTGGCCGCTGCTGGCGCTGGCGGGTGTGCTGCTGCTGACGCCGCTGGCGGGGGCGGAACGGCTGGACCCGCTGGGTCTGTTCTTCGCCATCGTCACCGCCGTGGGCTGGGCCGCCTATATCCTGATGTCGCGGCATGCGGGGCGACAGATACCGGGCATGACGGGGCTGGCCCTGGCGCTGTTGTTCGCCACCCTGTTCACGGCCCCGGTCGGCCTTCCCGTCTCCGCCCCCTACCTGTCCAGCCCGGAGATGATGGCCAAGGTGGTGGCGGTGGCGATGCTGTCCACCCTGCTGCCCTATGCATTGGAATTCGTGGCGTTGCGCCGGGTCTCCACGGCGCTGTTCGGCATCATGATGGCCATGGAGCCGGCCTTGTCCGCCGTTGTCGGCCTGTTCTTGCTGGGTGAGGTCTTATCGCTGTCGGCGATGGCGGCCATCATCCTGATCTGTCTGGCCGCACTGGGGTCCAACCTTACGCGGCGCGGCGGCTGATCCAGCCCTTCTCGATAAAGCCGGTCCTGATCCCGGCCAGCCAGAAGAACCCGACATGCACCGCCTGATAAAGGGCGAACTCGCCCCAGTCGGCCCAGCCCGACAGGTCGGGCGGGTCGAGGTCCACACGCGTGGTCAGGTCGGGGAAGGACAGATCGGCACCGCCCACGAAGAAGGAAAACAGCACATTATTGATGATATGCACGCCCATCGCGGCCTCCAGCCGACCGAAGCGGGTGGTGATCCAGGACAAGAACAGGGCCATGCAGAAAATCTCCGCCCGCATGGCCCATACGGCCTGCGCGTCCGACCCTTCATGCACCAGCGTGAACAGCACAGCCGTCAACAACGAGGCGGGCACAGCATGGCGAAACAGCAATTGCGCGCCCTGCGCCAGATAGCCCCGGAACAGCAGCTCTTCCGCCGAGGCCTGCAGACCGAACAGCAGAATGGACAGGGGCGCCAGCATCAGGAAGGTCATCAGACTGGTCTGCGACAGGCGCAATTCGCCGGCCCATAACCCGATCCCCACCTGCACCAGCATGGGCAGCGCGAAGATCAGGGCCGCCCGCCCCATCATCCCCCAATCCAGCCGCCGCCCCGGCGCGATCAGGTCGGACAGGCGCAGCCGGTGCAGCCAATGCAGCACCAGGGCCATAACCGGGATGGCGATGGAGTTGATGGTCAGCAGCCCATAGGTCTGCAAGTAGGGAGTGCCCGGCAGCACGCGCGCCAGCCCCGTCACCATCATGAAGATGGCGATGCCCGCCAGCAGCATCAGCACGACAATCACAACGGTGCCGAACAGATAGGCCCCACGCGACTGCCCCGTCGCCACGCCTGCCATGTGGACCGGCGTCTCTTCACCCGTCATTCCGGCTGCCCCTGTGCGTGGCCCGCGACAAAGCCGGTGCGCAGGCCGATGAACCAGTAATTGGCGCAGACGGCGCCATAGATCAGCATCTGGGCCAGCACGGCATTGATGTCGAAACTGCTGTCGCGGAAATCTTCCTGGAAGCCGCTGACCGCAGGCAATCCATGGTCGGGGCGGGCGGCCAGGGTGAAGACGATAATGTTATGGGCGAAATGCACGCCCATGGCGGGCTCCAGCCGCCCGGCCCGCGTGGTCAGCCAGGACAGTGCCAGGCTGATCGTCAGGATATTGATCTTGCGGTCCCAGCCGGTATCAAAACCGCCCGTGTCATGCAGCGACAGGAAAATGACAGCCACCGGCAATGCCGCCAGCAGCGCATGGCCAAACAGGACCTGGAAACCCTGCGCCAGATAGCCCCGGCACACCATCTCTTCCGCCGTGGCCTGCAACGCCACCAGCACCAGCATCATGGGCAGCAGCGCCAGGGCCGCCCGCCAATCGCCCAGGCCCAACTGACCACTCATCACCGCCATGATGATCACGGGCGTGAAGGCCAGGGCATAGGTGGCGGCCGACCGGGCCATCATGCCCAGGTCCAGATGCTGTTCGGGGGCCACCACGCTCATCAGTGAGCGGCCCTGCATGTTCAGCACGGCGGTCAGCAGCAGGATGATGGCAGCCAGCGCCAGCAGATTGGTGATGCGGCGGATGGCCGGATCACCCTCCATCCAGCCCAGCGACAGGCTGACGGTTTCGGAGATGCCGCCAGCAGCCCAAGCCACCGGAAAGACCAGCAGGCCCAGCGCCACCATGCCCGCGGCGTAATGCCAGAAGGACAGGCCCAGATGCACCCCCACCATATGCACCGGCACAGGCACCCAGCCCCGACCTTCGCCCCCCTGCCGCATGGTGTCATCCGTCGCTGTTGCAACAGCCGGTGTACCCCCTGGCGGCGGGGCGGCGCAAGCGGGGTTGGATCAACCGGTATTCGTAGCGCGGATTAGCGTCAGCGTAATCCGCGGTCCACCGCCTGGGGTTCTCCGCGGATTACGCTTCGCTAATCCGCGCTACGAATGGTGCGGATACCGAACCTCAACTCACCGTGAAGCCGTGGTCGGTGAGGGGGAGTGAGCGCACCCGCTTGCCGGTTGCCGCGAACAGGGCGTTGACCAGGGCAGGCGGCAGAGGTGGGGTCATCGGCTCCCCCGCCCCGCCCACGGGTGCGTCCGGGCTGTCGATCAGGATCACCTCAATCTGCGGGATGCGATCCATCTGGATCAGGTGGTACTGATCGAAATTGCGGCTGCTGACCGCCCCTTTCTCCAGGGTCACCTTCTCCGCCAGACTGGCCGACAGGGCCATCAGGATGGACCCTTCGCCCTGCGCCCGCACGCTGTCGGGATTGACGATTGTGCCGCAGTCGAAGGCGCACCAGACCTTGTCCACCCGCACGCGGGTGCCGGTGACCGACACCTGCACCACCTGCGCTGCAATCGACTGAAAACTGTTCCAGATGGCGATGCCCAAGCCGCTCCCCGGTGGAAGGGGCCGGCCCCAGCCGGCGGCATGGGCGGCAGCATCCAACACACGCAGCGCGCGGGGATTGCTGGCTAGCAGCCGGCGACGATAGGTGAGCGGGTCCCGCCCGGCGGCCTGCGCCAGTTCATCCACGAAACATTCGAAGAAGAAGGCGCCCTGCGTGCTGCCCGGCGCGCGCCAGGGACCATTGGGCACAGGCAGGCCGCCGTCCGTCATCGTCGTCAGGGGGGATGGCAGGGAATAGCTGGGTTGATGGTCGGGCTGTGCCGGCCCGCCCGTCGCCATGGAAACCCAGACATTACCGGACGCCGGGACCGTATGGGTGCGAACGGCGACCGGCAACCCATCGGCTCCCACACCGGCGGTGATGCGGCAGGCCGTGGCGGGACGGTAGCGGCCCTGGCACAGATCCTCCTCCCGCGAAAAGATCAGCTTTACCGGGGCCGCCACCTGCTTCGACAGGAAGGCGGCATAGCCGACATAGTCATTCAGATAGCGCCGGCCAAAGCCGCCGCCGGACAGCAGCGTTTCCACCTCCACCTTGTCCTCCGCCATGCCGGACAGGCCCGCCAGGATGCGGCGGACGGAAGTGGGGAACTGGCTCCCCGTCCAGGCCCGCGCCTTACCGGGGCTGAGGTCGATGGTGGCCGACATCGGCTCCATCTGGGCATGGGCCAGGGCCGGCACGACATAGTCCCAGGAGAGCACCCTGGCCGCCCCCGCCATGGCGGCATCGTGGCCGGCACGGATCGCGGCCTCATCCTCCTTCTCTCCCTTGCGGATGCTACCGGGGTCGGACAGCTTGCCCGTGATCGTGCCGATCATGGTGTCAGTGTCGAGATTATCCTTGCCGTGGGCATCCCAGACCGGGGACAGGGCCAGCAGCCCCTGGCGCGCCGCCCACCAATGCTCGGCCACCACCGCCACCGCATCGACCAGACGCAGGGGCCGGTCGGAGCCGGGAATGGGGATGGCGGTATCCTTCATCACCACCACATGACGCACACCGGGAATGGCCATGGCCGGAGCGGGATCGACACTGACCAGCGTTCCCCCGAAGACCGGGCATTGCATCAAGGTGGCGGACAGCAGGCCCGGCAGCCTCACATCCGTGGCATAGACGGCACTGCCATCCACCTTGGCGGCAATATCCTTGCGCATCACCCCCTGCCCCATCAGGGTCCAGTCGGCACGCGACAGGGGCGCGGGATCGGCGGGAACCGGCAGGCGCGCCGCCATGTCGGCCACGGCACCATAGGCGACGCGGCGCCCGCTGGGCCGATGTTCGACATGACCCGCAACCGCCCGGCATTCAGCCGCCGGCACGCCCAGCATGCGGGCACCGGCCATCACCAGCATCTCCCGCGCGGCGGCACCGGCACGGCGCAGCTTGTCCCACTGGCTGCGGATCGACGAACTGCCGCCCGTCCAATGGCTTTTGCCATCGGCCATGCCCATGGCGTCGATCAGGGGGGCGGTCTTCACCGAAACCCTGTCCCATTCCACGCAAAGCTCATTGGCCAGCAACTGCGCCACGCCGCTGAACCCGCCCTGGCCCATTTCCTGGGCGTTGGAGAACAGGGTGATGACTCCGTCCGTGCCGACATGCAGCCAATTGTTGACGGTTGCCCCCTGTCCGGGGGCGGCGACGGCCACGATGCTGAACGGCATAAGCCCCAGGGTCAGACCGGCCCCGGTGGCGGAAAGCAGCGCGCGGCGCGAAAGTGAAACAGCCATGGTCTCCTCCCCCGTCTCAGGCCGGTGCCATGCCAGCGGCGCGGCGGATGGCGCGGCGCACGCGGGGCAGGGTGCCGCAGCGGCACAGGTTGGTCATGGCGGCGTCGATCTGCGCATTGGTTGGGCGCGGGGTTTCGCGCAGCAGGGCGTCGGCGGCCATCAGCATGCCGGACTGGCAATAGCCGCATTGCGGCACCTGTTCGGCGATCCAGGCCTGTTGCAGCAGGTGGGTGCGGTCGGGCGACAGCCCCTCCACCGTCGCCACCCTCTGTCCCGCATATTGCTCCATGGGAAACTGACAGGAGCGGACCGCCTGTCCGTCCAGCAGGATTGTACAGGCGCCGCATGCCGCCACACCGCACCCGTATTTCGTCCCCGTCAGGCCCAGCAGGTCGCGCAGCACCCATAGCAGCGGCATGTCGGCGGGGGCGTCCACGCCTTGCCGCTGCCCATTCACATCGATCTCATATCGCATTCCAACCACCCGGTCACATCATCGCCGGCAGGCCCGGCGGGTCGGGATGGAAGGTGGCGAAAGCCAGGCAAACCGGGAAGTCCGATGGTCCGACAGCATCCCGATGGAACGCCGATATTGTGCCGATCAGCGCTCTACCATCCGCACATCGACAATATCGACCAGGGTGCCCAGATATTTGCCGATGATCAGGCGCCCCTGCGGGTCCAGGGCCAGGGAGGATTTGTAGAGCGCGTCGGGAAGGTCGGCCACGGCGCGCAGCGGGCCGCCATCGGCGGGCAGTAGCATGATGCGCGCCTGCCCATTGCCGGGCCGGTCGATCAGATAGACGCCGTCCGGCCCCGCCACCCAGCTTTCATTGTCATAGGCGCTGGGCAGGTCGGCCACCTTTTCCACCTGCCCGCCATCGGCGGGTTGCCGCCACAGCCCATCCTCCCCGTCGCGCACCATGTAGAGCCAGCGGCCATCGGCACTTTCCTTGGCCACGCGCCACCCGGCCTCACTGATCGGCATGGCCTGTTCATAGGGCGGGCGGGTGATCCAGATGCGCCAGCCCTCCAGCCGGTTGGATGCGAAATACAGCCGCTGCCCGTCGCGCGACCAGGCGGGTGCCCGATCCTCCGCCCCCGGATCGGCGGCCACACGGCGCAACCGGCCCGACCCGCGATCCAGGATGAACAGGCCGGGCAAACCATCGACCACCGAGACCAGCGCCAGCCGCCGCCCGTCGGGTGCCCAACGGGGGGACTGGGTGAAGGGGCCAAGCAACTGTGTCACGGGGGACGGGGCCTGTCCGGGATCGGCCACCCAGATCTCGAACATGCCGGACCGGTCGGACGCGAAGGCCACGGCCCCCTGGCGGCTGACATCGGGGTCCCAGTCCAGACGGTTGCTGGGCGGCACCACGGGGTCGGTCCCGCCATCCGGCAGCAGACGCAGCAGGGTGGAGCGGTTGGTCCGCACCTCTGCCGCCACCCGGTCGCCACCGGCCCCGATGCGGCCCAGCTGGTTCAGGCCGGGGGCGATGCGCAGGGGCTGGGCCTTGCCCTCGGGATCGACCCGCCACAGGCCGAAATCGCCGGCCCGGCTGGAGGATGTGTAAAGCCAGCGCCCGTCGCCCGACCATTCCAGCCCGTGCAGCTTTCGCCCGTCATCCGTGACCTGCCGCTCTTCGCCGGTGGCCAGATCGCGCACGATGACATCCGACACACCAACGGCCCGGTGGCGCATGAAGGCCAAACGCCGGCCATCGGGCGACACCGCCGGATCACCATCGCCATTGATGCCGGCAGGCGGACTGGTCAGCGGCACCGGCGTGCCGGCATCGGCCCCGGACAGAGCAACGGACCAGAGGCGGGCGGGTTCGGCAGCGCTGGCCTTGTCGGCGAAGACCAGATGGTCAGCATCGGCCCAGGTGGGTTTCACCTCCCGAAAAATCGTGCAACTGGCCACCAGCCGCTCCGGCCCCGACGGAACAGGCCGCACAAACAGCTGACACGGACCCGATGCCGGGACCCGGACAAAGGCGATGCGCCCGCCATCGGGCGACCATGCAGGCGACAGATCATGGGCCGGATCATCGGTCAGGCGGACGGGCGTGCCGCCCGACAGCGACTGCACCCAGATATCAAATCCCTGGCCGGCGCGGTCGGACGCATAGGCGATCTGGCCGCCGCCCGGACTGATCGCCGGCTGCACCTCCTGCCCCGGATCGGTGGTGACGGGGGTGACCTGCGCCACGGGCGGCGCATCATCCGCGCGGGTCAGCAGCAGAGCGGTGCCCGCAATGGACAGGGTCAGCAGCAGGGACAAACCGGCCCAGAGATAGGGCCTGGACCGCCGGGCGTGTGCGGGGACCGCAGCGACCGCCGCCGGCTCCTCCTCCACCGTTTCCGCCCCCTGCCCCGCCACATTCAGGCGGTAGCCGATCTTGGGGATGGTTTCGAATCCAATCACCCCATCGATGGCCAGGACGGCGCGCAGCCGCCCGATACAGCGGCCAATGGCGTCATCCCCGACCTCCAGCCCCCAGGCCGTGCGCATCAGTTCGGCGCGCGACACCGTCCGCCCCTCGGCCCGGACCAGCACGATCAGGGTTTGCAGGACGCGGGGTTCCAGCTTCACCACCGCGCGATCGCGCGACGCCATGCCCAGCGAGGGGCGCACCAGCCAGGGGCCCAGGCGGAAATCCGGCTCCACCGCCAGATCGATGCTGCCCATCGCCACGCCCATGCCGCACCCATCCCCTGCCATGCCGGATCAAGAAGGGCGGCAGAGTGCCGTGAACCGGCGCGTTTGGCAAACTTGGTTCCCTTATCAAGCCGACGAATGGTGCCCCGCCCCCTCATCCCTCCCCTGGCGCGAAAATTAACCAGGATGTAGCCTCGTCGCCTGCGACCGCCATGCCTACGGACGACAGGGCGGCGTCAACAGAGGGGGTTACAACAGTGAAGCTGAAAAAGATCCTGCTGGGCACCGTGGGGGGTGTCGTTGGTCTGGCCGCTGTGGCCGTTGGTTACGGGCTGTGGGGCCCGCTGCCCATCCACCCGACCATTGAGCGTCAGACCATCCTTCAGGTTCTGGACAGTCCGGAGACGCTGACCCAGCTGGGCATGATCGACGGCACCTTCCTGGATTTCCATTCCGGCAAGCTGGACGAGATCAAGCCGGAGGACCTGGAAAAGGCCCGCCGGGACATGACCCGCTATATTGCGGAGATCAAAGGCTATGCCGGCCTGACCGGGCAGCAGGCCATCTCGCAGCAGGTGATGCTGGAATTCTATTCCACTAATCTGGCGCAGCTGGATTTCCCCTGGGTGGTGCCGGGCGGCGGCCTCTATCCCGTTGACCAGCTATTCTCCGCCCCTGTCAGCCTGCCGCAATTCCTGACCAACGCGCATGTGGTCAAGGATGTGAAATCGGCAGAGCGCTATATCAGCCGCCTGCATGCCGTCTCCACCAAGTTCGGGCAACTGGCGGACTCCGTGCGCAATCAGGCCAAGGCCGGTGTGGTGCCGCCCGATTTCGTGGTCGATAAAAGCTTGGTGGTGATCGACAGTTTCACCAAGGACCCGGTCGCCGACAATCCGCTGATCACCACCTTCAAGACGCGCCTGGAAAAGGCCGGCGTCCCGGAAGCAGACCGCACCCGCCTGATCGCCGCCGCCACCACCGCCGTGGAAAAGGATGTCTATCCGGCCTATCAGGCGCTGGGCAAGCTGCTGCGCGAGGAAATCCGGCCCAAGGCCACGTCGGATGCCGGCGTCTGGCGCCTGCCGGACGGCGCGCGCTATTACAAGCTGGCGCTGCGGGCCAACACCACGGTCGATACCGAACCGGAAGCGATCCACGATATCGGCCTGTCGGAAGTGGCCCGCATCACCGCCGAAATGGACACGCTGCTGCAAAAGCTTGGCCGGACAGAGGGCACCGTGGGCGAGCGTGTGCGCGCCCTGGAACAGGACCCTGCCCAGAAGTATGCGCCCGGTCGCGAAAGCTATGAGCAGGAACTGGCCGATCTGAAGCGCATGACCGACACGGTCATGGCCAAGGCCCCGCAATGGTTCAACAAGCTGCCCAAGCAGCCGGTCGATATCCAGGCCGTGCCGGAATATGCCGAGGAAACCTCCCCCGGCGGCTACTACAACCCGCCGGCGCTGGACGGCTCCCGCCCTGGCATCTTCTATATCAACCTGGGCGAAAAGGCGCGCGCGCCGAAGTTCAGCCTGCCGACCCTGGTCTATCACGAGGCCGTGCCCGGCCATCATTTCCAGCTAGCCCTGGCCCAGACGATTGAGGATGTACCCACCTTCCGCAAGGTCTATCCCTTCACCTCCTATGCCGAGGGCTGGGCGCTTTATGCAGAGCGGCTGGCCGTGGAAATGGGGATGTATGAGAACGACCCTTACGGCGACCTGGGCCGGTTACAGGCCGAACTGTTCCGCTCCGTCCGTCTGGTCGTGGATACCGGCATCCATGCCAAGCGCTGGACCCGTGAACAGGCCATCACCTATATGCGCGACACCACGGGCATGAGCGAGGAAGCGGTCACCATCGAGATCGACCGCTACATCGTGCTACCCGGCCAGGCCTGTGCCTATAAGCTAGGCCAGCTGAAAATCCTCGACCTGCGCGAAAAGGCCAAGACGGCCCTTGGCGACAAGTTCGACATCAAGGGCTTCCACGACGTCATCCTGGGCTCCGGCGGCCTGCCGCTGACGGTGCTGGAGGCGCAGGTGGATGCGTGGGTGAAGCAGGTTAAGGGGTGAGGGTGTAGCGCGGATTAGAGCTGTTTTCGGTTGACCGGAAACAGCTCCGGCGGCGACCGCCGCCGCGGG